>JBNKNM010000031.1:0-39645 GCA_050293845.1 Pseudobacteriovorax sp.
CATCTGACAACTAAATTATATCTGGTGTAACTCCATGTCAAGCGATTTAAGAACTGGAAGACATTGTACATTTATTATGCATGTACATTTGGTGTTTGTAGCTAAATACCGTCGAAAAGTCTTCTCAAAACCTATACTAGATGACCTTGAGCAGATCTTCGCAAAGGTATGTAACGATTTCGAAAGCAATCTTGTCGAGTTTGATGGGGAGCATGACCATGTTCACCTACTCGTCAATTATCCACCAAAGGTTTCAGTATCCAAATTGGTCAATAGCTTGAAAGGAGCTTCTTCACAAAGAATTAGGAAAAGGGGTTACCCATCAGTACAAGAAGCATTATGGGGTGGAAGTCTGTGGTCTCGCAGTTACTTTGCTGGATCATGTGGCGGAGCGCCTATCGATGTCATTAAGAAGTACATTGAGGAGCAGAATACACCTAATTGAAGATTTGCTCACCTCCGCTTTCGCTTCGGATCACAAACGCCTATCCATCCTGCACCTGAAGGAGCAGGTTTTCCGGCGATTTCTGATAAATATTGCAATCGATTTTAATTAGTTATGGGATTTTGATAATAATTAATATTTTCTTTAACAAATCATCGTATGAAAACTGTCATCCCACCTTGGATCATCGTGTCCATCTCTTGAATTTACCTGACAGGATGCACCACTCCATGGCAAGTAATAATCGAGTATATTCTGCTCTTTATCTGCGACGTAATGGTCAACTTTAAAGGCTCTCCGTTTGAAAAATCAATTATCTTCCAGAGAACTACCTACCACTGGCAGAGTTAAAGGATGCTAGAATTTGCTTTGTAGGGGTATACAAAAAAGTTCAGAGATTTGGGTTATTTAATGACGATTATTGGATGTTACGGCTGCTATGGTGGGGTTGCCCAGATTCGAACTGGGGACCTCTACGATGTCAACGTAGCGCTCTAACCAACTGAGCTACAACCCCTAAGGGAGGAGATGTTATTTATCATAACTACGCTTCCTGTCAACGAATTTCTAGAAGATCCCCTTAGTAACCCGTTCAAAAATGGCATCGGAAACTTGTTCGTAGGAGTTGAACACCATTGAATAAGTGGCACGCCCTTGGGATATGGAACGCAAACCTGTGCTATATCCAAACATTTCAGATAACGGAGCTATGGCTTCCACCTTTTGTAAATGCCCCTTCATACCCACATTACTAATCCTTGCTCGCCGACTATTCAAATCAGTCATGATATTAGAAAGAAAATCCTCCGGAACCAGCACTTCCAAGTTCATAACCGGCTCCAAAAGAATGGGTGCTGTATCCCGTAAACCGCTTCTTAAGGCTTGGGTTGCGGCCACTTTAAAAGCATTGGCATCGGAAATTTCTTTATCAACTTTGACATTAATCAGTGTCACTTTAACATCTATAACTGGAAATCCCGCAATAACACCCACCTGCAGGGACTCCTGAAGTCCAGCTTTAACTGCTCTAACAAACTCTTCCGTAAAGCCATCTATTTTTTTAACTGTATTCTCGAATACAAAGTTTTCTCCTTTGGGAGCGGGCTCAACTTTTATTTCAACGCCTGCAAATTGTCTTATTTTCTCTGTTTCCCGAGAAAATACCTGCTCAAATTTTCCTGAACTGGTAATGGATTCGCGGTAGCTGACCTGCGGCTTGCCAACATTGGCCGGCACCTTGAACTCCCGTAGTAGGCGATCTGTTATTATATCTAAGTGAAGCTCCCCCATGCCGCTGATAAGGGTTTGTCCGGTTTCACTATCGTAGCGTACTTTGAACGTGGGATCTTCCCTTTCAAGTCGCTCCAGCGCCTTTGTCATTTTATCGCTATCAGCAGAACTTTTCGGCTCGATGGCGATGGATATGACTGGTTCTGGTACATCTAATGACTCAAGACGTATAGGGTTTTTAGTCTCACATAGGGTATCACCGGTACCAACATTTTTTAAACCAGCTAAAGCCACGATCTGACCTGCTTCGGCGTGAGGGATCTCGGTTCTCTGGTTGGCTTCCATCAGCAGAATTTTTGAGATGCGCTCCTTCTTATGCAGACGGGTATTGAGCACACTCTCTCCCGACTTCAGAACCCCTGAATATATCCTTGCGTAAGTCAGGTGTCCCACATAAGGATCATTTTGAATTTTAAATGCAAGCATCGTCAGCGGTTCATCAGTTGTGCGCTTTCTTGCAATTTCCTTTTCTTTGTCATCCGCCGTAAATCCGACAATGTCAGGAAGATCAAGGGGTGATGGTAGATAATCAGCCACAGCATCAATCAGGGGCTGTATACCCTTATTCTTGAAAGCACTACCGCATAATACAGGAACAATATGCAGTGCAATCGTCGCCTGCCTTGCCACCCGTTTGATTTCTTCTACCGTTGGAGTTTCTCCTTCGAGAAACTTTTCCATCATATCGTCGTCATACTCAGCTAAAGCCTCGATGAGATTTTCTCGAGCAAGTTCGACGTCATCTACCATATCTTCTGGGATGCCCTGATGGGAAAACTCGGCCCCCGTCTCGTCAGACTCCCAAACAAGAGCTATCCTTTCGATTAAATCAACCATCCCCACAAATCCGTCTTCTTGTCCAATAGGAATCTGAAAAGGAATAGGGTTAGCAGCTAGCTGATTGCGAATGGATGCTACAGCTTCTTCAAAGTTTGCACCGACACGATCGAGTTTATTGATAAAGGCGAGCCTAGGAACCTTGTATTTATCGGCTTGTCGCCAGACGGTTTCAGACTGAGGCTCAACACCTGCCACACCATCAAATACAGCAATAGCTCCATCAAGAACCCGGAGCGAGCGCTCCACTTCCACTGTAAAATCCACATGTCCGGGAGTATCGATGATGTTAAGACAGTAGTTTTTCCAGAAGCAGGTTGTCGCTGCCGAGGTAATGGTGATCCCGCGCTCCTGCTCCTGCGCCATCCAGTCCATGGTTGCCGTTCCCTCGTGAACTTCACCAATTTTATGGATTTTTCCCGTATAAAATAGAATTCGCTCCGTGCTAGTGGTCTTACCAGCATCAATATGTGCCATAATTCCGATGTTACGGAGTCGATCTAAAGGAAGCTTTTTGGACATGACCGGAGCGCCTTTCCTATAGGAAGTCAGCGCCCGGCACCGCTATAGCGCGACCGACAACGCTTTCTAAGACATTGATTCGAAATTGCCATTTGGACGGTCGGTTATACAAAAGAATTTTTACCAGCGATAGTGAGCGAAAGCTTTGTTAGCTTCAGCCATTTTATGGACGTCTTCGCGCCTTTTGATGGTAGCTCCCCGCTTATTAGCTGCATCAACAAATTCTGAAGCCAAGCGTTCTTTCATACTTTTACCACTTCTCTTACGGGCAAACTCAATGAGCCAGCGAATGGCTAGAGCTTGACGGCGGTCGGGACGAATCTCGATAGGAACCTGATAGTTGGAACCACCAACACGACGAGACTTTACTTCAAGCATAGGCTTTGAATTCTCGACGGCATCTTTAAAAATATCGATTGGTTCGATACCCTGAGATTCAATCACTTCCATGGCACCATAAAAAGCCTTCTCTGCTGCAGACTTTTTACCGTGCTTCATCATGCAATTTACAAACTTAGTAACGAGTTCTTCTTTATATTTTGGATCTGGTAGAACTTTTCTTTTCTGTGTTACGTGGCGACGGGCCATCGATCTACTCCAATTTTATCTGGTTCTAGTTTTTTGGTTTCTTAGCGCCATACTTACTGCGGCCCTGACGACGGTTAGCGACTCCAGAAGTGTCTAAAGAGCCACGTACGATATGGTAACGGACACCGGGAAGGTCTTTTACTTTACCACCACGGACAAGAACCACACTATGCTCTTGTAAGTTGTGGCCTTCACCACCGATATATGACGTCACTTCGATACCGTTAGTTAATCGAACCCTTGCAACCTTACGCAGTGCAGAGTTAGGCTTTTTAGGAGTCGTTGTATAAACACGTACACAAACACCACGCCTTTGTGGACAACTTTTAAGTGCTGGTGCCTTGGTCCGGTTCTTTTGAACTGTTCGCCCTTTAGCGATAATCTGATTGATGGTTGGCATACTTCATAATCCTTACTACAACACCTAACAAGAGGGATGTATCACTACCAAGCTCTTAGAAATAAAGCAAGGTCAAATTAATCTATTTGTTCAAAATTCGAGGCTCCCCCTAATAGAGGCGCCTCATCATTCCTGAGTCTAGTAAAACTAGCTATTTGTAGCCTCTGCCAGCTCTGCCATACGCAACTCTTGCATAGCATCTCGTGTCTGAGACTCCAAGCTACGGTAAAGAGTTGAACCAGTACCAGCTGGGATCAACCTCCCCATAATGACATTCTCTTTAAGTCCCCTGAGGTGATCCACCTTAGAGTTAATGGCAGCTTCCGTTAGAACTTTTGTAGTTTCTTGGAAGGACGCTGCTGAAATAAAGCTGTCCGTTGATAAAGAGGCTTTCGTAATACCAAGCAATAATGGTTCAAAAATGGCCTCTTGACCACCAGATGCTTTAATTTTCACGTTAGCATCTTCCACTTCAAAACGCTCTACTTGCTCACCAGGTAGGAAGCGCGTATCTCCAGGACTTAAGACCTTAACTCTTCTACTCATTTGACGCACAATAACTTCGATGTGTTTATCGTTAATTTTTACACCTTGGAGACGATAAACATCCTGAATCTCATCTACAAGGAATTTAGCCAGAGCTAAATTCCCCATAATGGCGAGAATGTCATGAGGACTTTGGGCCCCATCGACAATAGCCTCTCCTTTTCTAATATAATCCCCTTCGGTTACAACAACATGTCGTCCTTTAGGGATCAAGAATTCGGAGCTCTCGCCATCATCTGAGACCACAATGATTTTACGCTTACCTTTTGAATCAGCTCCAAAAGAAACCGTACCATCACGGTCAGACATAATAGCAACATCCTTAGGCTTGCGCGCTTCAAAAAGCTCTGCAACACGAGGAAGACCACCGGTAATATCTTTCGTTTTGGCTGTTTCCCGTGGGATCTTAGCCATCACATCACCAGGTGCCACCTCAGAACCTTTTTCCACAAATACCGTAGCGCCTACAGGTAAAGCATATCTAGCATCACGTTTGCCATCAATGTTGATAGTGGTTCCATCCTCTCCAACTATCTCCAGGGCCGGTTTAAGGTCTGTGCCACGTGTTTCAATAATGACCTTACGAGTTAAGAAGGTAACCTCATCGGTTCGCTCTTCTATGGACTGGCCCTCGCGCATATCGGCATAACTAATTTTACCACCAACTTCGGCAATGATGGAAACCGCAAACGGGTCCCATTCTGCTAAAGAATCACCAGCTTCTACCTCTTGGTTTTCTTTAACCACGAGGACGGTACCATAGGAAATAGGATAAGTGTCCCTATGGGCTCCTGTATCCTTGTCAAAGACCTTAAGCTCACCGTTTCGGCTCAGAACAACATTTTGTCCATCACGGTTTGCTACCAGTTTAATACGCTCAAACTTGACGATACCGGTGAAGTTGGTTTCCAAAGTATTTTTTTCGACTTTATGGGTTACCGTACCACCAAAGTGGAAGGTACGCATGGTAAGCTGAGTACCTGGCTCACCGATGGACTGCGCCGCAATAACCCCTATTGCTTCTCCTGTGTTGATCAAGTGTCCTGTCGCTAGGTCACGACCATAACACTTAGCGCAAATACCCATGCGGGTATTACAAGTCAGTACTGATCTGATTCTAATAAGCTCAACACCAGCATCATCAATTCTCTGCGCCAGCTCCTCGTCAACAATATCGCCTTTTCCTGCAATCACCTCATTGGTGTTATGGTCGATAACCTCGTCAAGAAGAGTTCTACCTAAGGTACGCTCACCGATAGAAAGCTTTATTTCGCTACCTTCGCGCAAAGCTACCATTTGAATGCCTTTGCCTGTTCCACAATCCAGTTCCGAAATGGTGGCATCCTGAGCCACATCTACCAGACGTCTGGTCAGATATCCGGAACTAGCTGTTTTTAAAGCAGTATCGGCGAGACCTTTACGCGCCCCATGGGTCGAGGTAAAGTACTCAAGAACCGACAAACCCTCACGGAAGTTTGCCGTAATGGGAGTTTCGATGATTTCTCCAGAAGGCTTCGCCATCAATCCCCGCATTCCTGCAAGCTGACGTATCTGCTGCGCAGATCCCCTGGCTCCAGAATCGGCCATCATGAAGATCGAGTTATCGCTAGGAACTTCTTGAATAGCTCCGGTGTAATCAGTTTTTTGCTGCTTTGCAATGTTACTGATCATCTCTTCAGCTATATTTTCAGTGACTTTGGCCCAAATATCGACCACCTTGTTGTAGCGCTCTCCCTCGGTCAGTAGACCTTCGGAGTACTGCTCTTTAATACGGCGCACCTCATCATAGGCTGCATCCAGTAGCTTGCTCTTGCCTTCCGGTACAACCATGTCGCCGATGGCGATGGAGAGGCCAGCTTTGGTGGAGTAACGATAACCAGTTGCCCGCAAAGCATCGGCGAGGAGTACAGTTTTCTTCGGACCCGCAGCTCTGAACGTATCATCCACAAGCGCCGCAAGCTCCTTCTTACCCATCATTCTATTGATAGAGTCAAAGGGCACTTCATTAGGCAGAATTTCCGATAGAATAACACGGCCAACAGTACTCTTTTTTAACTCACCATTAATTCTAACAGTGATAGGGGCTTGTAGATCTACTCCATCATGATCGTAAGCAGAGCGTACTTCCTCCACAGAAGCAAACACCTTACCCGCACCATGGGCCTCTATATTCTCTTTTGTCATATAATAAATTCCCAGAACAATATCCTGGGTGGGAACAATTACAGGAGATCCTGATGCCGGACTCAGAATATTATTGGTCGACATCATCAGAACACGGGCTTCCATCTGGGCTTCCACCGACAGCGGTACATGGACAGCCATTTGGTCACCATCAAAGTCAGCATTGAAGGCAAAGCAAACAAGCGGGTGCAGCTGAATGGCCTTACCTTCGATCAATACCGGTTCAAAGGCCTGGATACCCAATCTGTGCAGGGTAGGGGCCCGATTCAACAATACTGGGTGCTCTTTTGTAACTTCTTCTAAAATATCCCAAACTTCTGGCCGTTCTTTTTCAACAAGCTTTTTCGCTGATTTGATTGTTGAAACGATACCGTGCTCTTCCAGCTTATTGTAGATAAAGGGTTTGAATAGCTCGATGGCCATTTTTTTGGGCAGACCACACTGATGTAATTTCAATTGAGGTCCTACGACAATGACCGAGCGGCCAGAGTAATCGACACGCTTACCAAGAAGGTTTTGACGAAAACGTCCCTGCTTTCCTTTCAACATATCCGAAAGGGAGCGCAGAGCCCTTTTATTGGGTCCTGTAAAGACCTTACCGCGACGACCATTGTCGAATAAAGCATCTACAGCTTCCTGGAGCATCCGCTTTTCATTACGAATGATGATTTCAGGTGCATTAAGTTCAATGAGCCGTAACAAGCGATTGTTACGGTTGATCACGCGCCGGTATAGGTCGTTAAGATCTGAAGTTGCAAATCGCCCCCCATCTAGCGGCACTAGAGGTCGTAAGTCTGGAGGTAGAACCGGAATAACCGACAGCATCATCCATTCGGGTTTAGCGTCCGTATTGTTAAACGCCTCAACAACCTTAAGGCGTTTTTGAATTTTCTTGCGCGCTGCTTCGGAGGTAGCCTCCAGTAGTGCTTTTCTTAAATCATCGGCCAAGTCCTCAATTCTCAGCCCACTTAGCAGCTCTTGAATCGCTTCAGCCCCAACACCAACCCTAAAGGCACCATTACCATGTTCTTGGAGCAGCGTATCATACTCATCTTCACTGATCACTTGCCCGATAGCTAATCCGGTAAGCTCTTCATTACCTGGATCAAGAATTACGTAGGATTCACTATAAAGAATTCTTTCAACGTCTTTTAACGCAATATCAAGAATAGATCCTATTCTTGAGGGTAACGACTTCAAAAACCAAATATGAGCTACAGGAACAGCAAGGTTAATATGGCCAAGCCTCTCTCTTCGAACCTTTGAAGAGATGACCTCCACACCACACTTATCGCAGACAATGCCGCGGTGCTTCATTCTCTTATACTTACCGCATATACACTCATAATCGCGGACAGGGCCAAATATCTTAGCGCAAAAAAGTCCATCGCGTTCTGGCTTAAACGTTCGATAGTTTATAGTTTCCGGTTTTTTCACTTCACCAAACGACCAACTGCGGATTTTCTCCGGCGAGGCCAGAGAGATTTTTATGGCTGTAAAGCTCAGTGGATCTGTTGGCTTGTCGAAGAAATTTACTAGATCGTTCAAATCAATATACCTCCATGAGGGGTAAGTTTACTGCATGCCCAAACATGCAGATGTTTACGCAAATCCATCTAAACCAATTTCTTGATCGTCTCTAATAAGATTCACATCAAGACCAAGGCTTTGGAGCTCTTTGACTAATACGTTAAAGCTTTCAGGAAGGCCTGGCATCATCATGTTTTGACCTTTGACTATGGACTCATACATCCTCGTCCGGCCTAACACATCGTCAGACTTCACAGTTAAGAACTCTTGTAAGGTATTCGCCGCACCATAAGCTTCCATCGCCCATACTTCCATCTCCCCAAGACGCTGACCACCAAATTGGGCTTTACCACCCAAAGGTTGCTGCGTAACAAGTGAATAGGGACCGATAGACCTAGCGTGTATCTTCTCATCAACAAGGTGATGCAGTTTGAGCACATACATCACACCAACAGTCACTCTATTATCAAACCGATTCCCGGTTCTGCCGTCAAAAAGTTCACTTTGTCCATCCAGGCCTAGATTTGCCAGCTCAAGGTAGCGATGAATATCTGATTCCTTAGCCCCGTCAAACACTGGATTCGCCAGATGAACCCCTTCACGATATTTCACAACGAAGGTTTTCAATTGTTCATCGGTACAACTGCGGACAAAGCTTTCAATTTCCTTGTCCCCTGACCAAATGTTGCAAGCCATGTCCTCGATTTCTTTACGGTCGAAGTTGTCTTCCATCATTTGGTTGAGGCGCTCTCCTACACCTTTTGCCGCCCATCCCAGATGAGTTTCCAAGATCTGCCCTACATTCATCCGCGAGGGAACACCTAGTGGATTCAATACAATATCCACAGGGCGACCATCACTTAGGAAAGGCATATCCTCTTCAGGTAGAATGCGCGATACGACACCCTTATTCCCATGCCTACCTGCCATTTTATCACCGACCTGAAGTTTTCTCTTGATGGCCACATATATTTTAACCATCTTGATAACACCGGGCGGAAGTTCGTCTCCCTTACGAACCTTCTTAATTTGCTCTTCAGTCATAAAGCGAATGAGGTTAATTTTTTCCCGGAGGTTCTCAACCACCTGCGAAAGCAGATTGCTTTTTTCAGCATCACGAACGGACAAGTGATCCCAATAGACATAGTCTAAATGAGTAAGGAAATCTGCACTCAATACTGTACCTGCCGTTGCAATAGACTCCCCATCACGACCACGGATATCACCAGCTAAACTTTCACCTTCAACTATTCTTGCAATTTTACGAGCAGCCGATTCCTTGATAATAAAGATCCGGTCACTTTCATCCTTGCGAAGCTTCGCAATTTCCGCATCTTCGATCTGAACAGTACGTATGTCCTTTACGGCGCCTTCACGCGCGTAAATCTTGGCACCAATGACTGTTCCTACAACTCCCGGTGGAACCCGCAACGAGGTATCCCGCACATCTCCGGCCTTTTCACCAAAAATAGCACGTAAAAGCTTCTCTTCGGGAGTGAGCTGGGTTTCTCCTTTGGGAGTGATCTTACCAACAAGGAGGTCGTTCGGCCTCACTTCAGCACCAACCCTGATAATACCAGCATCGTCAAGATTACGTAATGCTTCCTCACCAACATTGGGTATATCAGAAGTGATCTCTTCCTGCCCAAGCTTGGTGTCACGAGAAATACATTCAAACTCCTGAATGTGAATACTGGTGTATAGATCCTCTTTGACGACCCGCTCTGATATAAGGATGGAGTCCTCAAAGTTGTAACCGCTCCATGGCATGAAGGCGACCACAACATTTTGACCTAGAGCAAGCTCACCCATTTCAGTGGCAAATCCATCGCCGATGATATCGCCTTTCTTGACTTTTTCACCTTTTACTACGATAGATTTTTGGTTGATACAGGTATCAACATTAGAACGCTTGTTCTTTTCTAATTTGTATATATCAACTTCAGCGCCTACCTCTGTAATGGATTCAGAGGTATCCTCAGACTTGATAACGATCCTCTCGGCATCAACGGCAACAACTACCCCGTCACGCTTAGCGACAATGGTTGCACCTGAGTCACGGGCTACGATCCTCTCCATTCCTGTTCCCACCAGTGGAGCACGAGTTTTGAGAAGGGGAACCGCTTGCCTCTGCATGTTTGAACCCATAAGGGCTCTGTTGGCATCATCATTCTGTAAGAACGGGATCAAATTGGCAGCTACTGAAACCAACTGGGATGGAGAAACATCCATCAAATCTGCTTCTTCGGCGCGAACGATTTCACTTTCACCCGCTCGCCGAGCGTAGACCATTTCATCTGCCGATTTAATCAAGGAGGCCTGAGCGATCACATGATCGGTATGCTCTTCTGCAGCTGAGAAATAACGTACTTCCCCTTCACTGTTGTAGTCGCTTGAAAGGGATCTAAATGGCGTTTCAATAAAGCCATAATCGTTAACCTTAGCATAACTTGCCAAAGATGAAATCAAGCCAATATTGGGACCTTCGGGGGTCTCAATAGGGCATATACGACCATAGTGAGTGGGATGCACATCTCGCACTTCAAAACCAGCCCGCTCTCGGCTCAAACCACCAGGTCCTAAAGCTGACAAGCGTCTTTTATGGGTAACCTCCGATAAGGGGTTGGTTTGATCCATAAACTGACTGAGCTGAGAACTCCCAAAAAACTCTTTCACTACAGCAGAAGCCGGCTTGTTATTCACAAAGTCATGGGGAAGCAAGGTATCGACATCACCCAGCTGTAATCTTTCACGGATAGCCCGTTCGATTCTAAGCAGACCAATGCGGTACTGATTCTCTAATAACTCGCCAACAGCCCGAACCCGCCGGTTACTCAAGTTGTCAATATCATCAATTTGACCTTTATCATTTTTCAAGCCTAACAGGTATTCTACAGTTTTAAGAATATCCTCTTTAGTTAAGGTCCTAGTTTCGACAGGAAGGTCTAGCCCTAGCTTTTCGTTGAGCTTCATACGCCCGACAGCACTGAGATCATAGCGATCTGGATTAAAAAATAAGTTATCAAATAAAGCTGTTGCTGGCTCAATAGTGGGAGGATCACCAGGGCGCATTCTCTTATAGATCTCAAGGATCGCTTCTTCCTTGGTTTCCACCTTATCGCTAACCAAGGTATTTCTAAACGAAGCGTCGGAGTTTACATTATCGATAAAGAGTACTGGGAACTCCGCGACACCCGCTTTAATGACTTCTGCGAGATGCTCAATGGTAAGCTCAGTATTCAAAGGAACAATTTCTTCGCCTGACTTATCCAATATGGGCTCAGCAGCGAACTTACCGATAAGCTCTTCCTGCTCCATAGCCACATACTCGATACCAGCCTGTTCCATTTGACGTATTGCGCCCACTGAAATCCTGCGCCCTCTTTTTACTAGAACCTTACCATTGGTCGGATCTATCAGGTCGCTTAGTGCCCTTTGGCCCCGTAGAATTTCATAATTTAGCTTTTTCTCAAGCTTACCTTCACGGATACGAATCCACTCTTTATTGTAGAAATAGTCTAAAAGCTCTTGCTCACTATACCCAAGGGCTTTCAGAAGAATTGTGGAGTACATTTTCCGTCGACGGTCGATACGCAAATAGAGGATGTCCTTTGCATCAAACTCAAAGTCCAGCCAGCTACCGCGGTAGGGAATGACCCTTGCCGTGTACAACAGCTTACCTGAAGTGCTATTGCGACCTTTATCGTGATCGAAGAAGACACCTGAAGATCGGTGCAGCTGCGACACAACTACACGCTCAGTGCCGTTGATGATAAAAGTACCGTCATCTGTCATCAGAGGTATTTCTCCAAAATATACCTCTTGTTCCTTAACATCACGGATACTCTTAACATTGGTTTCTTTGTCGATATCCCAGACAACTAAACGAATCACTACTTTTAGAGGAGCCGCAAAGCTCATCCCACGTTGACGACACTCGTCTACGGTGTATTTTGGTTCTTCGAAAGAAAAGCTAACAAACTCAACAGATGCTGTTTCTGCAAAGTGCGAAATCGGAAAAACTGAGTTAAAAACAGACTGGAGGCCAACGTTACGACGTTCATTCGGAAGGATATCCGCCTGCAGAAATGAGTTGTAACTGTTCTTTTGCAGCTCAATAAGATACGGAATATCTATAGCTGCAGGAATTTTTTCAAACTTTTTACGTGGACGAGTAAAACTAGAAGCGAGGGAGGTCATGTAGCACTCCTATCGACGGAATCCCAATTAAACAAAGACAGAGGTCACCTATCCCCCTGCCGCTGCTTCCAAAATATGCCTGGCAAATGCCATTTCTCTAACTTTATACTGAGCTCTAATTGCAAGCTTTAAAAAAATCTATTCCAGAATCAATAGGATATCTCGAAATTAGGTAACAAAAAAGCAGAAAGATACATACAGGCTATATATACATAGCCTATATTAACTATCTTTCCGTATTATGCCTTACTTAAGCTCAACTTTAGCGCCAGCTTTTTCAAGGGCTTCTTTCATTTTGTTAGCTTCATCCTTAGGAACTCCAGCTTTAACTTCTTTAGGAGCACCCTCAACGAGATCCTTAGCTTCCTTGAGACCTAAGCCTGTGATAGCTCTAATCTCTTTGATAACATTGATTTTCTTGGCACCATGATCAACTAGGACGACTGAGAATTCATCTTTTTCTTCTTCGGCAGCAGCAGCGGCACCAGGCACACCAGCCATCATAGCAACCGGTGCAGCAGCGCTAACACCAAATTTGTCTTCTAGCTCTTTTACTAGCTCTGCGGCTTGTAAAAGAGTAAGATTTTCTAAAAATTCTACAACTTGTTCTTTTGTCACGTTGGACATAATTATTTTCCTCCCAAAATCACTTATCATCTTATCTGGCAGATTGATGACAGCTTAAGATTTCTTTTCTTTGATTGCGTTCAAAACTTGCACTAGATTTCGGCTTACGCCATTAAGCACACCTAACAAGCCTCTGTGCGGGGCAACAATTGAGCCAACAATTTGTCCCATTAGCACTTCCTTGCTTGGCAGATCTGCGATTGCCTTTAGTTCATCGGTTGACACCAAAGAACCATCCATATGCCCAGCCTTTACAACCAGGTTGGGGTGGTCTTTAGCAAAATCAAGAACTGTTTTAGTCGCTTGAGCTGAGTCACCATAAGCGCAGACCAAACCTACTGGTCCCACAAACCCATCTGACAAATCTTTTAGCTCTTCAGCATCCGACTCAACAGCTTTTTTGGCCACTCGATTTTTGATGACCTTAAATTCAGCGCTCGCATCCCTCAGCTTCACGCGAAGCTCTGTAACCTCGGCTACCGTGAGCCCGCGGTACTCTGCGATGATTAAAGCGTTGGATTTTTTAAACTTCTCAGAAAAACTTTGTCTTAGTTGTATCTTACCCTGACGGTCCATTTCTGCTTTCCTCCCTTAGTTCCTAAAGGGAGCTGGATCTACGCGAACACCAGGCCCCATAGTCGCCGAAAGACTAACTTTTTGAAGGTATGTTCCCTTAGCCGTAGACGGCTTAGCTTTCAATAGCGCATCGATGACAGTTGTTATATTCTCCGCAAGCTGCTCTTCCGAGAAGCCAACACGACCTACTGATGTATGAACAATACCAGCTTTATCCACCCGGTACTCAGCCCGACCAGCTCGCAGTTCATTGATTGCATTGGCAACATCGAATGTCACCGTTCCCAATTTCGGATTCGGCATCAACCCTCTGGGACCCAACACTTTCCCTAAGCGCCCCACGACTCCCATCATATCAGGAGTAGCAATCACTTGGTCGAATTCTAACCAACCATCGCTGATTTTCTTCGCAAGATCATCACCGCCTACAAACTCGACATTGAGTGCCGAAGCCTCAGTGGCTTTTTCGCCCTTTGCAAAGACTACGATACGAACTTTTTTACCAAGGCCGTTGGGTAGGGGGGTAGCTCCTCTAATGTTTTGGTCAGCATGTCTCGGATCCACACCAAGATTTACAGCCAAATCAACTGAGGAATCCATCTTAGAATAGGATGTTTCCTTGACTAGTTTGCAAGCCTCCGCTAGCTCATACATCTTGTCGCGATTGACTTTTGCGAAGGCAGCGCGATACTTTTTTCCGCGTTTTGCCATAATAATATTCTCCGTAGTTCAATCGAGCTAACGCTCTCCTACTATGTTAAAAGGGGCTACTTAACCTCTAACCCCATACTTCTAGCTGAACCTAGTATAATTTTTTCTGCCGACTCTTCGTCATAAGCGTTTAAATCCGCCATTTTCGTTTTGACGATTTCCCTGACTTGATCCATCGTCACGGAACCAGCAACAGCAGTACCGGGAGTTTGCGAGCCTTTACTCAAGTTTGCGGCCTTTTTTAAAAGGTCGGAAGCAGGGGGACTCTTTGTGATGAAACTAAAGGATTTATCTGCATAAACAGTAATTATAGTCGGCAGTATGGACCCTGCTTGCTTTTGCGTTTTCGCATTGAAGTCCTTGCAAAATGCCATAATATTCACACCACGTTGACCGAGCGCCGGTCCAATAGGTGGAGAAGGATTTGCTTTACCCGCCGGAATTTGCAACTTGATAAATCCGACAACTTTTTTAGCCACTTTATATAGCTCCTATTCTCGAAATTGGTTCCAATGCCAATTATAAGACTTGGAAGACGGGGTTTACGCTATTTTTCCATGGGCGTCAAGTATTTTCCTAGATCTTTTCCACTTGCCCATACTCTAGCTCTACTGGTGTCTCTCTTCCAAATATACTCACCAGAACCCGAACCTTCGCCTTATCCGGCTTTACCTCGTCAATCACGCCATCAAAGTTACTAAAAGGGCCTTCCATGACCTTAACAGCCTCACCTTTGGAAAACTGCACCTCGGCAACAACAACTTCTTGTTGCTGCTCACGAGCCTCGTTTGAAGTAATCTGGAGAACTTCATGATCTGGAAGTGGCCTTGGCTTTTTAGCATTACCTACAAAGCCAGTAATTTTTGGTGTACTTTTAACAATATGCATCGTTAGATCTGTAAGATCCATCTGCACAAGGATGTAGCCAGGAAAAGAAGTTTTAGAGACTGAACGCTTTTTGCCAGATTTAGTCACACTCTCGCTAACAGTCTGCGGGATAAAAATTTCACCAAATTTGTCCTCACAGCCTTCATTCTTTGCAAGATCTAGAAGGCCCTGCTTTGCTCGCTCTTCAAAACCCGAGTAGGTATGGACTACATACCACTTAAGATCGCTACTCATCTTTAACCGCCTTGTCGTTTAAATTAGCCTTAAAAGCCCTCGCCCCTATTAAAATAGTTTAATATAGAGCCCTAGACCTAAGCTAGCATCATTCCAAGAATTTTTGCCCAAAGCAGATCAAATATAGCAAGAATAGCAGCAAATACAGCTACAACAACGCACACAATTATGGTCATGCGTTTTGTATCAGGAAAACTTGGCCAGGTAACTTTACGGATTTCACCAATGGAAGCAAGAAAATACTCATGACGCTCATGGTCGCGACGCAGCCAGTATCCCGACAACAGCCCCAATACGATACTCGCCCCCATGGATATGGGTGCGTATATCTCATCATACCTCTCTGACATCCCGGTTTGTATCCCCAGGGTCCCCAAAGCCTTGTAAAGTGTGTATGCAACGACACAGGTAAAGACTAGATATGCCAACCTTAAGTAGAATGCATCATCCTTCTTCATGAATGACCCTCCAGGACAATAGCCACTCGTCCATTATGCAGAAAAATAGAAAAGCAGGCGAGGAGGGACTCGAACCCCCAGCATGCGGATTTGGAATCCGCCGCTCTACCAATTGGAGCTACTCGCCTAGAAAGACACCCCTATCGAGGCGCCTATTAAATTTTACTCTGTAATATCAGCTACAACACCTGCACCGACAGTACGTCCCCCTTCACGAATCGCGAAGCGAAGTTCCTTGTCCATTGCGATGGGCTGGATTAACTCAACATCAATATCGATATTATCACCAGGCATAACCATTTCAACATCAGCAGGAAGTATAATATTACCAGTTACATCAGTAGTTCTGAAATAGAACTGCGGACGATAACCTTTGAAGAAAGGAGTATGACGCCCACCCTCTTCTTTTGTCAAGATATAGACAGAAGCTTTAAACTTCGTATGAGGTGTAATAGATCCTGGCTTAGCAAGAACCTGACCTCTGAAGACATCTTCACGCTTAGTACCACGAAGTAGGATACCCACATTATCACCAGCTTGACCTTCGTCTAGAAGCTTGCGAAACATCTCTACACCAGTACATGTAGTCTTAGTAGTTTCCTTGATACCAACGATCTCAATTTCTTCGCCAACCTTAACGATACCGCGCTCAATACGACCCGTAACAACGGTACCACGACCAGAAATGGAGAAAACATCTTCAATAGGCATCAAAAATGGTCTATCAACAGGTCTTTCTGGTACTGGAATGTACTCATCGCATGCAGCAATCAGTTCAACAACTTTTTTAGCCCACTCATTGTCAGCAGTATCGGCTTCAAGAGCCTTTAATGCAGAACCTTTGATGATTGGGGTGTCATCACCAGGAAATTGGTACTGACTAAGAAGCTCGCGAACTTCCATTTCAACAAGTTCAAGAAGCTCCTCATCATCTACCATGTCACATTTATTCAAGAAAACTACGATCTTTGGAACACCTACCTGACGAGCAAGCAAGATATGCTCACGAGTCTGCGGCATAGGGCCATCGGCAGCACTACAAACCAGGATAGCACCATCCATCTGAGCTGCCCCTGTAATCATGTTTTTGACATAGTCAGCATGACCAGGGCAGTCAACGTGAGCATAGTGCCGTGTTTCCGACTCATACTCGACGTGAGAAGTGGAGATTGTAATACCACGCGCTTTTTCCTCTGGAGCATTATCAATTTCATCAAATGCCTTCACTGCACCACCCCAAGCCAACGACATCACTTTGGTGATAGCCGCAGTAAGAGTAGTTTTACCATGGTCAACGTGGCCGATCGTTCCCACGTTCACATGGGGTTTACTTCTTTCAAATTTTTCTTTTGCCATTTTTTCCTCCCGCTAACGGCAGAAAGCTATTTCTATTTACTTTCCATATTCATATATAAGGTAAAACCGTCGGATGCACGATAATACATCGAAAATTCAAAATGAAAAACTGATTTAAAAGAGCCGCAGGCAAGATGGAGCCCAGAACGGGAATCGAACCCGTGACCTCGTCCTTACCAAGGACGTGCTCTACCCCTGAGCCACCTGGGCGTCACACTTATTGCAGAAAAAAATGGAGCGGGAAACGGGATTCGAACCCGCGACCCTTAGCTTGGAAGGCTAATGCTCTAGCCAGCTGAGCTACTCCCGCCTATTTTCTTACTGCACAGCGTACAATAAGTGGTGGAGGGTGATGGATTCGAACCATCGTAGGCTGAGCCAACGGATTTACAGTCCGCCCCCTTTAGCCACTCGGGCAACCCTCCTTGAGCACTCTTTAGCAAGCAAAATGGAGCTGGCGATGGGAGTCGAACCCGCGACCTGCTGATTACAAGTCAGCTGCTCTACCAACTGAGCTACGCCAGCACTTGCACTAAGTAAGCTTACAACAGCCGCCTCAAGTGTTAGAGTGAAGTACACTTTTCTCCTATTAACTGTCAAGGGGAAAGGTAAAGAAATATACACAATTCCTTTGCTGTTTATAATGACTTACTGTACTGCTGCATGATTATCCCAGCAGCTACAGAAACGTTTAAAGAATCCAACTCCCCAGCCCCTGGAATAGCAATCCTGACATCACAGGTTTCCCTGACATTTCGTGACAAACCCTTATCTTCAGAACCAACGACAATTATGTTGCGCTCAAATTTCTCTGCATAAATACTCAAATTTTCCCCATCCATATCGGCACCCAGAATCCAGAAGTGTTTTTCTTTTAAAGACTTCAGGGTTCGTGACAAGTTAGTCACTTCGTAAATGTCGACGAGGGATAGTGCTCCTTGACATGTTTTTACAGCACCCAGTGTCAGGGAAGCCTGCCTCTTCCGCGGGATAATAATATGTTTTATACCAAAAAAAGCTGCCGAACGTATGATGGCACCTAAGTTCCTAGTATCAGTTATATGATCTAAGGCCAAAACATTGATTACGGGTGGAGGCTCGGTCATCGTCTCGGCTAATTCCAGCTCCCCTTTGATTTTAACCTTGATATAGACACGCAATTCTTCCGCGTTAGAGTCGATAGGACACTTTAATTGATGCTGCGCTACGATCTCCTCTAAGCGTTGACTATCGCGCTCCTGGCAAGCAAGTTCCAGAATATCTTGAGGCTTATGCTTTATATATTCGTTCAATGCAGACCAGCTGCTTAGATAAAGTGGACCTGGATTATCAGATTTTAGCTTAGTAAAAGGCTTATGTTTTTTTTTCATTCTAACATTTCTTGAATGGATTTTTTAACAGACCAACCCGTTTCTGGTAGTAGATCACCGATAATTTGCAGGAGGAACTGTATGAGACTCTGTACTTCCCACATGGCGATTTCGAGCTGTGCTTTACTGTTGCGGCACTTCGCATAAAGGTGTCTTACACTTTCTGCGGCAATAGTACCATCCATTTTAAGGAAAAGTGGCGTTTTCCGAAGAGCATATTTTTTGTCGAGGAAGCTTTGTAAATCTTCCAAGGGCAACTCGACCCCAGCCTGATCAAAAGCCTTCTTAGCTTCCCCAAGGACAACGTGAAAAGCATCGATAAGACTTTTTATCTCACGTCGTTCTTGACGCTGCTGTATGCTTAACTTTTCGGGTACAGGCTTAGTATCTTTGACAGTCACTAACCTCCGCATCACTAGCTGAAATAGAGCCAGATAGGAACTGATTTCGCTAAGTTTGGAATGTTCCAAATATGATGCCAATGTGTTGTAGTCTTTCAACAGCTCAACAATATCAGCTTGAAAAGTTCCATCTTCAGGAAATTCTTGTCCCTGGCTACTGTTAACAGCTAATAATGAGTCCAAATGCACCCTCTCACGGAAACTTCGAAACATCTGGCCAAAGCTGACGCAGTCCTCAATAATTGCATCTGTGGATTTTTCGAAAACCACTGACATGGTAGGATAGCTATCCGCCTCCCTAATGACGTAATGGACATGGGTTTCCAAAAAAGTCGATTGAAATATCTCAAAGACTTGCATTTTCAGGGCATCCCAAAGATCAGAGCTTGTGAAAAGTCGACTTTCCAGTAAGACTTTACCAAATTTACGATTTCTCGTGACCTGCACCGCAGCATCCATCATTTGTTCCAAGGTGATCAAACCATTGCGATAAATCACCTCACCCAACCGATCGTCCATGAGGTCAGATCGTGCGAAAACTAACTGGCCCCCGTGAAAGTAGATCGTTTTTTGCTGTTCGCAAAGTTTCAGAGATATTGTTCCACTAAAGCCCCTTTGCACAAGCCCATGCATGATGGCCACTAATACGTCAGTCTCGCACCAGCCTATCGACGAAACCGACCGATCTTCTTTTTTTCCTAGCAAAATGTGACCATCACTATACCGATAGGCTTCCCATTCACCCGACAGGTAATTTCCCTCAAGCTGGATTCCAGACTCTGACTGCTTTGAAATTCCTATCGACTGAATTGCACTCATAGCTTCAACCTCTTTGTTTTGGATCAATGCCAAAACTTTTAAGCTTGCGATGCAAGTTGCTGCGTTCTACACCGATAGCTTCTGCTGTTTTAGTTACGTTCCATTGATATTCTTCAAGTTTATCAAGAATAAATGCTCTTTCAAAATCGGTTTTTGCTTCTTTTAATGTAGCATAGTTGGAAGTTAAGTTAGGCTGTGAAAGTTCCGGTACTTCATCTTCAAAATCAACCGGCAACAAACTACGGATATGTTCCACTTCTATATGCTGCTCAGCTACCATAATGCATAAACGCTCCAGAAAGTTTTTAAGCTCTCTGATATTACCCGGCCAAGAGTATTTTTTAAATACTTCGTAGACGGGCGCGGAAATAGACTTGGTTTTCTCGCCTAATTCCATTGAAATTTGATTTAAAAAGTAGTCTGTCAGTTCACGAATATCATCTCCCCGCGCTCTTAGTGGGGGGAGCTCAAATGGAATCACATTCAAGCGGTAGAAGAGATCTTCACGGAATCGACCCGCCGCAATTTCTGCTTTCAGGTCCTTATTGGTGGCAGCTATAACCCGCACATCAACCTCAATAGTTTCAACACCCCCTACGCGTTCAAACTTCTGCTCTTGTAAGATCCTTAAAATCTTAGCCTGAGTTTTCAATGACATATCACCAATTTCATCAAGAAACAGCGTGCCTTGATGGGCCAGCTCGAACCGCCCCTGCTTTTTAGCAATGGCATTGGTAAATGCCCCCTTATTATGGCCAAAAAGCTCTGACTCAATGAGTTCTTCAGGTATAGCTGCACAGTTTACGGCGATAAATGGCTTATGGTGACGCGTACTTTTAGCATGAATATTCCTTGCAACAACTTCCTTTCCCGTACCGTTTTCACCGGTAATCAGCACCCAAGCATTGCGTGGTGCTACCATATTCACTTGCCTTTTAATCTGCTGCACGGTTGGTGACGATCCGATAATCTCGGTAGCATCAACTAGCTGCGAATACTTGTCGAGTTGCTGACGCATCCGCTCCGCATGCTCTAGAAGAGGAATAACTTTATCCAATGACAAGGGTTTTTCCAAAAAATCAAATGCTCCAATGCGGGTTGCCCGTACAGCTGTTTCGATACTCCCATGCCCACTCATGATAACGATGGGCACCTGCCCATCAATATCCTTAAGCCTTTGTAAAGTGGTAATCCCATCCAGTTTAGGCATCCATACATCGAGAAAAACTAAGTGAGGTCTTTCGCTTTGGTATAAGCTAATACCAGTAAATCCATTTTCCGCTATATTTACTTTCCAACCCTCGTCTTCCAGAATACCAGCAAGAGATAAACCGATACTTTTTTCGTCATCTATTATTAAAGCAATGGGTGCGCTTTGTTCATTCATATTTTCCCCTGATCTGTATCTATGGGTAACTCCAAGACCATGGTTGTCCCGCAAGGGTAATTATCCTGAATCCTGAGATAACCGCCATGATCGGATATAATTTGGTTAACGATGGCTAGCCCCAGTCCCGTTCCCTCTTTTTTAGTGGAAAAATAGGGTTCCAACACCTTCTGTTTGATTTTATCAGAGATTCCAGCACCCTGGTCTGATACCGAAATACGTGCCATTTTTAGGGTGTTATTATACTCAGTAACCACCGCAATATAACGTCTTTCTGGCGTTTCTGTCAAAGAGGCTATACTATTTGTCAACAGATTCGTAAAGACCCTAACCATTTGCTCCCGATCTAATTGCATTTTTGGTAGGTTATCGTCAAGCCTTGATATGTCAAAAAAGACATCATGGTAACTCAGACTAAACATACCAACAACGTCTCGTATGACAGTATTGATATGGGTCAGCTGGGTTTTTATACCGGGCAAGCGGGCAAACTTCGAGAACTCATTGACTAAGTCCCGCAGGCTATCCACTTCCGAAATTATCGTTTCAATGCACGAAACAAAAATTTCCTGATCGGCTCCTGAAAAGCTTTTTTGGAATTTGCGCAGCAAGCGCTGTGCACTCAATTTGATCGGAGTAATGGGATTTTTGATTTCGTGGGCAATACGTCGGGCTACTTCCCTCCAAGCAGCTACACGTTGCGCTTTCACCTGCTCGCTAGCGTCGTCAAACACCACAACGATGCCCATATCTTCACTGGATTCGTCAAATATTTTAAAACCATCAACTAATAGTGTCCAATTTTTCTCCCTATAGTCGATCTCAATTTGTCCGTTAAAAACATTACTTTCCTCAATACGTTCGTAAATAGGCTGCCAAAAACTACGGTAAAGATAGCCCTTAAATACTTCAGCTGGAGAGTGACCTATAGCGAGATCCGAGGATATACCTAGCAACTTTTCCGCTGCACGGTTGACTGAAGTTATATCACCAACAGCCGACACCGAGATCACTCCAGTAGAAATATTTCTGAGTATTACTTCCATGTATTTACGACGCTGATCAAGCTCGAGATTCTTAGCCTCCAATTGAGAGGTAAACTCTTTCACCTGACTCTCATGGGTTTTCAAATCTGCCGTCATACTATTAAACGAGCGAACCAACTGCCCTGTTTCATCATCGGTCTTCACAGTCAGGGTGATTTCATAATTCCCATGGGAGACTTCTTTTGTTGCTTCGGCAAGGGACTGGATAGGAGCAATAATTCCTTTTGATACGTAAAATCCGAGCCAAGTAGCTGAAAAGACAATAATAACAACCATCAAAACCAGTAGAATCAAATAGCTAAGCCTAATCAGCTCTGCACCCGGTTTTAGATCCGCAAATTCCTGGATGATGCCTTCCACACTTTTTAAAATTTGGGTTTCAAAGCGCTCCTCTACAAGAATAGCTCCAATAACAGCTCCGGTATCGGGATCAATAATAGGAGAGACGCCACGTACCACATCCCGGCCTTGATCAACATCAACTTCGGACTGAGAGAGAAGGTTAGATTGGGTGCGAAAAGCATCCAAGGACGTTTGAACGAAATGCAAGGTTTTGTCAGAAATAGGTGCTAAACCGTTGGCTAAAGAAGAAGTCCATACCAAACGCCCCTCATGATCAAACACATTAATAGCAAAAACACGATACTCTTGCGTAAATCCTTTTAATTTATGGGCGTCAATAGTAGGAAGGGGGTCTTCCACAAAAGGTACAGCAGGGAATAGCACTATCCTCTGCAAGGCAATTCTGGCAAGCCCCTCAATCCGGCGTTTATCCCTCTCATAAACAAGCGCCCCCGCCTCCCTAGTACGAATCATGGTCGACTCCACCTTGGCCGAAAACCAAGTGTCAAAACTGTCGGTTAGGAAGCGTGAGGATATGTAAAATAATAAGGCTGTAGGAGCCATGGCGAAAAACACCAGAGTAATGACAAGCTTTGAACGTAGCTTGGAGCCAATGACTCCCCGTCTTCTTTCTAAAATAAGCTTCACTGCATTACGAAAAATCAAAAAACTGAGGATCAAGACTAAAACAACATTAATATTGATAAGTCCAAAGTACACCACAGAAGTCAGGAAATCTTGGTGCTCTGCTAATTGCTTACTAAGCTCAAATAGATTACTTTCTAATCGTGATAAGGCCACTAAGATGATGGACACTAAACCGATAAGGATGAGTTCGAAGAGTCTCTTCTTTTCTTCGCTCGACTTTAGAAACTGGCTCATAATACGAAAATTACCTTAGATAAATGGGAAATGATGCCACCTCCCATCCGTTGCGCTGGAACACCAGCTTAGGTTTTTCAGGAGTAGATACAATTTCGTAGCGAAATTGTGTATCCTTAGTATCAAAATTTGCACGAACTTGCTTGAGTCGAAATTGGTCAGATTCCTTCATTCGTATAACTTGACCAGGACGAACCTTTTGTGGCGTCCCATTCAAAGAAATCTCAATTTCTTCAAGTTGCGGGATTTTTACTTCCAGAAAAAGCGTACCATGAACTTTATTATTACTGCTGACGATGACATCGTAGCGGACCCCTCGCCCCTCCCGGGACCATTTGGGGTTTAAATCTTTCCCGATGACAACTGTTTTATGGCGATCATCATAAGGATCGCCCTCCTCACTGCGACGAAATCCAATCAGATTTACCAATGAAGGCCTACTACCATTTGTTAAAGTAGCCGATTCAATTCGCAGATGATCTCCATAAAATACCGTTATCAGCTCTCCCGCCGTACAAGTATTGCGAATGCCATTGATAGAGATGTCCAAAGAAACAAGGTCCTCTGCAGTTCCCGCTAAGATTTGCCAGGCCCATCCCCATAGCAGCACTATAAAGATCTTCATAGAACCTCCAAAAGTTATTTGTTTTCAGTATTTTTAGTTGTTGGTATCCTGAAGTTCTGGTCACAGCATATCATAATTAGCACAGTAGGTTCTATGGATGACAAGTCAAAATTGATCAGGGAATTCGCCAGCTCTCTAAAGGGAAAGGGAAGACGTCCGGCTACGATTGAGTCATATCAACGCGATGCCATAGACTTCTTAGAATTTTTAGAGAATATAGCCATCCCCGTAGAGTTGGTAGATACGGACACTCTCTGTGAATTTATCAAGAACCTAGAACAAAAAGAACGTCATAATTCTATTAGACGAAAAATAATAGGTGTACGACAATTTTTTCGCTTCCTCGCTGACACCAGCCAAGAGTACGATTCTCCTTTGGATAATTATCCCATACCAAAGAGGGATGAAACCCTGCCGGAAGACATGAGTGATAATGATATCGAAGAAATCATCACAATCTTACTCTCACAAAAGGGCACCCTAAAGGCCAGAAGGGATCTTGCCATATTCTACTTGCTGGCGTTCGAAGGGCTTAAAGCCACCGAACTTATCAATCTAAAATGGGAGAGCTTTATCTTTTCTCGCAGTCAGAGTTCCCTCCAAGTATTGGGAATCAGGGGACGCACGATCGCTCTAGGCAATGAAACAGCTCAAGCCATCAAAGATTATCAAAAGCATTTGGCGAGACTCAGCACTGACGTTTCGGACTATATTTTTATCTCTTTTAAGGGACGCGACACCCTTACCATTGCCCCCAAAATATCGCGCCATGGTCTTAAGTTTCTTATTTACGAGTTAGGTGATGTGTCTGGAATTCCTCACATGAATACCGAGTTATTACGGCATTATGCGATAAGATACCAACTGACATTAGGCAAATCTCCAGCTGAAGTCATGGCTCATTTCGGGCTCAAACGACTAGGAAATATCGCTAAACATGTTCATCGTCGAGGAGCAAGTTCTGAAAACACTACGAGCATCTGAACAAGACCATTTTTGGATGAAGCTTGCTTTGGCTTTGGCTCAGGCCGCTCAGTTTCGCGAGGAGGTACCCGTAGGTGCTGTGATTGTATGCAATAACCAATTGATCGCCAGTGGTTTTAATCAAAGGGAGCAATCACAAAACCCCATCAATCATGCGGAAATCATCGCTATCCAAAAGGCAGCACACTATCGTGGCTCTTGGCGACTGTCTGACTATGAGCTGTATGTAACCCTAGAACCTTGCGTCATGTGCGCTGGAGCTATATCCCAAGCAAGGATGAAAAGAGTGATATACGGGACACGGGACCCCAAGGGGGGAGCCTGTGGCAGTATCTATCATTTACAAAGCGACCAGCGGCTCAACCACCGCTTCCCCATCACAGAGGGAGTGTTGCATCGTCAGTGCAGTGATTTATTGCGTCAATTTTTCCAGAAGCAAAGACAAGAGAGCCAGCATCAAACAATTCCCCAAAAATGATGGTGCCACATTTAGCCAGTCTTTCGACTTTGCCAGTCTCATTAATTTCACCTATTGTTAAGCACTATTTTGAATTTCAAGGAGGATCTATGTCCTATAATTTTTACAAGATTATGCACTTCTTAGGTATATTCATGGTATTTTCGGGCTTAGGTGCCCAATGCTTACATGCTTTAAACCGAGGAGATAGAAAGCATCCTGCAAAAAAATGGCTGGGCATCATGCATGGGGTTGGTTTACTGCTGGCCCTCATAGCTGGGTTCGGGCTCATCGCAAAGCTCAAAATGCACAGTTTCCCCGTATGGATTTACGGAAAACTTGCCATCTGGCTCACCTTGGGAGGCATTGGTGCCATCGCGGCACGCAAACAAAACCTAGCGGGCATGATCTGGGTTTTGTCTATTATGCTTGGAGTTGGTGCGGCTTATTTAGCTGGACTCAAGCCCAGCTAAATATACGCCGCTTGTCGTTAATTACTTTGGGGTAATGGTGACGGAAGCCTTATTAATAGTTACCGGCTCTAAGGGTCGGTCCTGTGCTCCGGTTTTAACGGCACCGATTTTTCTAACAACCCCAAGGCTTTCTTCATCAGCTGTTTTACCAAAAACTGTGTACTGGTTGTCTAGGTAAGGCACGTTTTCTAGACATAAAAAGAACTGGGAACCTGCAGAATTAGGATCGTTGGTGCGAGCCATGGATAATACTCCTGGCTCATGCTTTTTGTCATTGAATTCAGCATCAATGGTATACCCAGGACCCCCGATTCCTGTACCTTCAGGGCAACCCCCTTGAATCACAAAGCCGGGAACAATGCGATGGAAGGTAAGATTGTCATAATAGCCTATTTGACATAGAGAGACTATATTAGCACAGTGACCTGCCGCTACTTCTGGATACAGCTCCAGATTAATAGTACCCATTGAAGTATCAAAGGTTACTGCATAGTTATTTTTTTCAAAATCGATTGATTTGAGAGCTTCTTGCACTTCGCTTTTCACATCGGCCATGGCTTTTCCTTCTTAAAAAAGGTCAATAATACGCTTGAGCTGCCTTGAATGCAATGGCTTGGCTGACAGACCGATGTTTTTCATTGACAAAATTGCGTCAAAAAGTCTATTTATTAGCCCCCTAACTTGAGGAGCATTTATGAACCTGCAATACATCGCCACATGCCCTGCTGAAATTCAGTCCATTGTAACCACAGAAGTGAAAAGACTGAAGGGAAAGAATATCCAACAAAAATTTAAGGCTGTAGCGTTTGAAGCTAACGAAGAGGACATCTATAGGATGCATCTACACCTTAGAACACCAAGCCGTCTCCTTCAAGTCGTTAAGGCAGGTTCGGGTAGCTCCTTAGCTATCATTACAAACCAAGCCCGTAAAGTCGATTGGAGCAAATATTTAGGCCCCCATACGAGTTTTCTGATCGAAGGGGTTGCGGGTGATCGCGGACCCAAGAGTCCTACAGCTACGACCATAAGTAAGGCAGTTCGACTTGGTTTGGAAGATTATTTCAATCACAAAGGACTGACCAAGCCACCTGTGGATCTCAAAGAACCAAAAGTGAAAATTATAGCCTTCGTACATCAAAAACGGCTCACCATCAGCATCGATACTACTGGCAAGGCGCTACACAAAAGGGGCTACCGTCGCGACCTCCACCCGGCTCCCCTCAAAGAAACCCTGGCCGCTTCCCTCCTCGTTGCTGCTGGTTATGATGGTAGCCAGAACTTCTTTGATCCCATGTGTGGTAGTGGAACTCTAGCCATCGAAGCCTCATATATCGCTCTGCAGAAAGCCCCCTTAATCCACCGTAAACGGGGTGAATTTTTCTTAGAAAACCTAAAGGGATTCAACTACCAGCTTTGGCGGGATGTTCAAGACGAGGCCAGAAGCCAAAGGATAGACGCTCCTCCAGCCAATATTTACGCTGCTGATATCGATGCAAGTTTTACGGCAGCAGCGCGCAATAACGCCCTCAGAGCACGGGTGGAAAAGCATATATCATTGCAAACCCAAGACTTTATTGGCAGCAAGCCCCCCTGTGAGCCTGGGTTACTGATTACAAACTTACCGTATGGCGAAAGAATAGATTCTCATGACCATGCCGACATGAAAGAGTTTTACCGCGAATTTGGCAATACCTTAAAAAGGAATTACAGCGGTTGGAAAGCAGTAGTCTTGGCGGCAAGCGATGCCCCCTATAAGCATATTGGCCTGAGACCTGAGAAGAAAATGAATATTCTAAATGGCTCTATTCCCTGCAAACTTCTATTCTTTGACCTATACGCTGGCAGTAAAAAGATGACATGATCAGGGATCTGATACTTTCATACCAGATGGTCCTATGGAGAGACCTGCAACCGCTGGCGCACAATATCATACAGTAGGATGGCAGCGGCGACAGAAACATTCAGCGAGTCGCCGACTCCAGCCATGGGAATCTTGATCAATCGCTCTTGGTCCCATAGCTCTGAAAGCCCCTTAGATTCAGCTCCTAAAATAATAGCAATGGGCTCCAAAACATTATCATGCTCAAAGTAATAGTCTTTGGCAAAAGGTGATGCCGCAGCAATCCGAATCTTATGCTGACGACAATAGTTCCTAAATTCCAACCCGGTGCAATGAATGACAGGTACGGAAAAAGCAGCTCCTAAACTCGCACGGATGCAGTTTGGATTATAAATATCCACCACCTGATCGAGAACAACCACAGCCGAGACCCCAGCCCCGTCCGCTGTGCGCAAAATCGCACCTAGATTGCCTGGCTTTTCTACTCCTTCGGTAGCTAACAACAACAAAGCATTTTGTTCATCCTGGGGTAAATCATCTAGACTCTGATAACGACACGTACCCACCGCGCAGATGCCACCACTTCCCTCACGCAGGGCCATTTTTTGAAATACCTCTTGGGATACTGGGATGATGGGAAAGCCAGAGGTTTTTAATCGGGCCTTTAGAGTAGGTGACAGGGCTGCTTCAAAAACAAAGGCTTCGCGAATTTCAATGTTATACCTTAACGCTCGCGTAAACTCGCGCTCTCCTTCGATGATAAACCTTTTCTGACGTCTACGGTGCTTGCCCTCACGCAACTTTATGAGTTCTTTTACTTTTTGATTTTTCAACGAACTAATCAACAAGACAAATTCCTAATAAAAAACACGCTGGCTCCACTAGGCAGCACCCGCCCCCCTAACTGTTCCGGAATCACCATTTCCTCAAGGAGATAGTCCCCTCTAATATCTAGCACGACTTCCTGAAGATTGTTTTTCATTGCTAGCGGGGTGTAGCCAGGTGAATGGGAGCTCAAGAGTATAAAGCGAAAGTCCTCATGCAGGATTTGCCGAATATCATCAAGGAGTAAAGGCAAGTGCTCCTCAATTTTCCAAACCTCGTTTTTGCTACCGCGGCCAAAGCTCGGAGGATCTAAGATAATCCCATGATACTTACGACCGCGCTTAACCTCCCGCGCTATGAATTTGCGTGCGTCATCAACAATCCAGCGGATCGGGTGCTGATCAAGGTGGTTCAAGGCCGCATTTTCACGAGCCCAGGCCACACTGGTCTTGGAGGCATCTAGATGCACTACATTAGCTCCCCCCAAGGCTGCTGCCAAGGTTGAACCACCGGTGTAGGCAAATAAATTGATAATATCGAGCCCCGGTTTGGCCAGTTGACGGATGCGCTGCCAATTAGCGGCCTGCTCTGCAAAAACTCCCAGGTGCCCGAATTCTGTCCTCTTTAAGCTTAGAGCAATATCCTCAAGCTTTATTTGCCAGCTTTCGGGAAGTTCCTTATTATGCAGCACCCATTTGCCATCGCCACCAGAGTATCGGTTAAAGCGCGCATCAATATTTTGCCACTCATCTTGTCCAAGCTTCGGCCGCCATACAGCCTGAGGTGAAGGTCTGACAAAGCGATAGGGGCCAATCTGCTCCAGCTTTTCAAAATTTCCTGAGTCAATTAATCTATACTTATCATTCATACCAAAACCTGAGTGCGGCTCAAAGGCCACACAAAATTCTAAAATGTCATCGGCTCGTAGTTCAGCCCCAAAGCATCGGCGACCGCACCATAAGTAACCTTTCCTCCGTAAGTATTTAGACCAGCTAATAATGCCCGGTCTTCCTGTAAGGCTTTGTCAAAACCTTTGTTGGCAAGGTCCATAGCATATTTAAGGGTTACATTTGTGAGAGCATAGGTAGAGGTTTTAGGAACATCTCCAGGAATATTGGTAACCCCATAGTGAATGATATTTTCATCGAGAAACACAGGATTATCGTGAGTTGTAGGTTTAATTGTTTCAATGCACCCTCCCTGATCGATAGCGACATCAACCACAGCTGAATGTTTTTCCATGGACCGCACCATCTCTCGGGTTACCAGTCGTGGCGCTTTTGCACCAGCAATCAAAACCGCTCCCACGACAAGATCTGACTCAAGAACAGCGTTGCCAATATTCTCGGGGTTGGACATTAGCGTATCGATATCGGTACCAAAAATATCGTCCAAATAGGCCAGTCTGGCGGCACTAACATCGAGGATTGTTACCCGGGCCCCCAATCCTATAGCCATCTTTGCTGCATTAATTCCCACGACACCCCCACCGATGATGGTGACACGCCCCCGACGCACACCGGGAACACCTCCCAATAGAAGGCCTTTACCTCCTCGATGCTTCTGCAAACATTGGGCTCCCACTTGCACCGACATGCGGCCAGCCACCTCGCTCATTGGTGTTAATAGAGGTAGGGCACCATTATCCAATTGGATAGTTTCATAGGCGATAGCAGATACCTTTCGCTTCACCAGCTCATGGCCTAGATCTTGGGCAGCTGCCAAATGCAGGTAAGTATAGAGAATTTGCCCCTCTCGCATCAAAGGAAACTCCTGAGCGATAGGCTCTTTTACCTTTATGATCATATCTGCATCCGCCCAAACAGTGGCAGCCTGGTCTATGATCACTGCACCAGCAGCTCTATAGTCTTCATCACGTATACCAGCCCCTTCGCCTGCTTCCTTCTGGATCAGAACTTTATGCCCGGCATCTGTGAGCATTTTCACGCCGCCTGGAACAGCAGCAACTCTGTTCTCCCTATTTTTGACTTCCTTGGGAACCCCGATAATCATATTAGCCCTCAAATGGATGTGTATGTGAAAGTGGTCTGAGACCAAATCGTTATTACGATACTGAAACTCACAGGTCAATTACCATTCCGTCGTAGGCTAAGCTCCTGCCGGGAGGCAGCTCTTGGGAATGCTTCAAATAGCTGACTTCATGGGATAAATGGGTAATCACACCTTCTTTTACCTGCAAACTATCAAAAAGTTCCAAGGTCTCGGGGATGACACTGTGTGTTCCATGGGTGCGGAAATGAATGCCACTAGCCACCATGACATCTATCTTACCCCTCCATCGATCAATATCCGCAGCCGTAAACTTTTTAAAATCGGTTGCGTAGGCAAAGCTTCCGATGCGCAGCGCACAGGTGCGCACATTGCCATGTTCTAGGGTTAGAGTATCAACAGGCAGACCGGCAACAGTGATTTGACTTTGATCTATGGGGTGGATTTCCACTTCCGGAGTAGCTCCGTGATAGCCAGTAGGGGAGAAGGCATAGGCAAACCTAGTGCGCAGCTCCTCTTCATATTCTGGCAAGAGATGCACAGGAAGCTTTTGCTTAGAGTGAAACCAAAATGCCCGCAAATCATCAAAACCCGCACTGTGGTCAGCATGAAGATGGGTGTAAATGACAGCATCAACCCGATCAATTTGCGCCGCAACCAACTGTAAACGCATTTCTGGCGAGGTATCTACTAGTATACGGCTCCCCTCCACCTCAATCAACACCGACGCCCGCGTACGTTTGTCCTTAGTATCCTGACTTCTACATACAGAGCACTTGCAGCCAATGACGGGAACACCTGTCGAAGTCCCCGAACCTAGGATCTGAACTTTCACACATGGACTCCTTTGTATGCCGTTTTTGTATCCAAAGGACGCAACGCCCTTACGACCAGAGACTGTATACTGTAACCTATTCACCAAGGCTTGAATCCCATTTTTGGGTAAAAAATCAAACTAACTCGTACCTTGGATTACTGGCAACAGAACAGGAACCTAAAAGCATCAGGAAAAGAGCTCTGGATTCATCAATGAGAATTGCTTTTTTATCGCAATAACATCAAGTCAAGTATTAGTTCAGATATGGAGTTACAGGGCTTTGAGTAGACCCAAAGAAATACCGGTATTAAAGGAGCTATGAAGATATAAGAACTCAAGATTTACCATAGGAAAAAAGCTGTTCCATGGATAGATAATGGATGCTTCTCCTCGCGCCATAAAAATCATGCCTTCTGTAATCCGATCGTTAAGAATGCTAGCGGGATCATAATCACCTCCCAGCTTTACGGTGGCATTGGCGAGCCCCAGATCCAAGCCAAGGCGAAATGAGAATAATTCATTGGGAAACAAAACTTGTGCGACACCTGCTGACAAACCTAACACCGACAGATCTACAGTGGTATTAGCCACCCTCTGCAACTTGGCCGAGGCTTCTCCATTTCCTGCAAGATAGTTGAGCTTAAAAGCAAAATAAGTCAACTGTTCCCACTCAAGGGCGTACTGGGCCTCGATAAAATTAGCTACAAACCCATCACCTATACCCATCGAGTAGACACCAAATTTTCCACCCACCATGGTATCAGCATAGGTTTTCAAAAACTTAAAGTACTGTTCCGGGGTTTTAGCTTCCCGGTCGGAAATGATCTCAGCTCTGTGGGAACGTAGTATCCTTGTATAGGAATGGGTAATTTTAAAGGTGCGCGCTGTACCAACAATCTTGATAACCTCACCTATGGCAACAACAAAGCCATCACTGGTAAAAATACCAATTTTATCTCCAATCGTAATACGCCTATTTTTAATTTCACAGATGGTTTGATCATCGTTGCACCGGATAAAACTATCTTGTGCCATCACGAAGCTAGAAGTTAATGTCATGATAAGCATGATCAAGGACTTCAAAAGTTAGGCTCCCTTTTGCTAAAAATACCGAAACTACCTACTCTAGTTTATCATTTTTAGTAATTTCTTGGAGTCGATTTCTGACTTCCTCATCCATTTCTAGAATATCATAGGAGTGCTGTGTGGTTCCGGCATAAAGCTGAAAGGCCTTGTTATACAGAATTCTGTTGGGACCGGGGCTCATTTTTCTAAGGATAACAGGAAGGGAAAGCCAATCGGATTTAGCCCGCAAGACTTGCGGTGCCACCCGAGCCACCACAAGCCTCGATTCTAAGTTCTGAGATTTTAGTGGCTTATCTAAAACCTCTAAAATCTCTATCCCCTCAGTAATCATCATCGTTTCAGCAATCAGTTGCGTGATAGAGATTCGTATATCCTTCGATCTATCTACAGTGCGACTTAGTCCATAGAAGTCACCATCATCTGAAGGAAAACGCAAGATTTCCTTGCGATCGAGACATCCCACTAAAAGAGTCACATGGCTGCTGTATTCTTCCATAATTTTCCTAACTTTTGGCTAGACTATCTAGAACTTGCTTACTGATTTGCTGCAGCGTTTCCATGGTTCCCACCGACTTCAAAGCTGAGGCCTCAATATCCACAACCCCCCCTGAATTGAATTCTTGACGCAGGGTAGCAAGAGAAACGGACTCACCATGATCTCGTTTGTTATATTGGAGAACTCGCGGCAAGGTTACCATATTATAGCCCTCTCGGCTGAGAATTTCTTTAACTTCATGCCAATGATTAATATTCTCTCTCATGGCGCTCATGCGACTGTCGAACACAAATACAAAGCCATCAATCCCCTTCAACATTACAGTCCTAACCGACTCATAAAGGGGGTTTGCAGGGAGGGTAAACAAGTGAAGTTTGATATGAAAATCTTTGAGGTGTCCTAAGCTAATGGGGATAAACTCGTAAAAAGGAGCTTGATCCATTTCCAGCTCAAAATGCTTATCAGGCAACTTACTCTTGCTTTGTTGGTAGATAGATTGAAAGTTTGCCGTCTTACCTGCACCCTTAGCGCCAAAGTACAGCACTTTGCAATTGATTTCCTTTGTTTCCATATTAGCAAAGGCCATACATCTACTCTCTGGTTCCGTGATTATAGTTCCACAGATTCAATTGTACCATCAAACACATGGAGAGCTTCAACAGTAATTGGATGGTGCTCCAGCTCTAAGCGCTGTTTTTTCCGCTGTTCTTCTTCCTCTTTTTTGCGAGTATCTAGCAATGACTCTTGCACTGTCACATCGTCATCAAGGTCACTGCTGGCATCTGTAGCCTCCACCACAAGCTGCCCTTTAAATCCAAACATTTCGGCAAGGCCGTCACATACCTTCTTTTTGTTATCCACATGGAGCAGCTTCCCTCCCCCCATACTTTTGGGGTCAACGGCAACCCGTATCAGCTTGGCATTAAAGGATAGAGGAATCGTCTCTTCCAGCATGCGACCCTGAAGGGGTTTTACCTGCTTCCAGGTTTCCACCACCTCTCGCCAACTGGCGGGGAGAACCTGCGGTCGTGACGCATGATCTGAAGCGGGAGCGACAGCAGGGACGTTTCCTGAGGTTCTTACCGACTGAATCTGTGAATGCGCTGCGGGTTGGTCCTGCTGCGGCTTGTCTTCCTCAAGATTGTCCTTAGGCACTGTTGGGGCAAAAGGTTTCTTCTGCAACTCTTTCGCACTTTCTTGGGCTTTTTCCGGCTTCGCGACACTAGACTGTATATCTGGTGGACGTACATCCTGCTGCTGTGAGACACGAGATGGCTGTATATCTGGACGTGCATCCTGCTGCTGTGAGTCACAGGATGGCTGTATATCTGGACGTGTATCCTGCTGCTGCGGTGCAGCGTTTGCAACTTTGCTGCCGCTATGCTCTTTGATATTAGCTTTCCAGAGATCAGTAAGCTTAGCACCGGATGAGGAGCGCTCGGTCCTAATAGCAGGAGCGGAAGCCTCTTTTTGGGGTTTACTCCCCCCCTGCTCCGTCATAGAATTACCAGAAAAAAACCGCTTTAGCTCCTCCACATCGGGAAGTCCGGGGTCGAGACACCACTCCAGCACATTATTTTCGACTATAAATCGATCCAGCTCAGAGCCATCAAGATCCTTACGGCAACGCACCAGAACCCTAAAAATACGGTTAAGATCTAAAGGTTTTGCCTCCTGCACCAGGATTTCAAGTTGCTCCTGTTCACTGGGAGCTAAACCCAACAGAGCCATGTCTATGGCGTTGCGTCCGAGCTCCTTTAGCACGAAGGCATGCCTTGAAAGCTTGGCCACATCTTCGATAGCGCTAGCAAATGAGATGCCTTTCTTATCCCAAGCCTCAATCGTTCCCAACAAGCTGCTTTGGTCACGCTGTACGCAGCCCTGCAAAAACTCCACAAAAGTCTGAGAGGATGCCGCATTGATAAGGTTATTCACAATCTCTGCTTGTACTTCACCATCCCCCAACGCTATGACCTGGTCAAGAAAGGTTAGGGCATCGCGCATAGAGCCTTTACCCTCTTTGGCAATGGTGATCAAGGCATGTTCATCGTAAGATATGGACTCTGCATCAAGGATTTCCTTGATTCTATTGGCGGTGATTGCCGCTGTAAGGTGCTTTAAATGGAATACTTGACAGCGACTGAGCACCGTCTCCGGTACTTTTCCTAGTTCTGTGGTCGCAAATACAAATATGACATGCTCAGGTGGTTCTTCCAGGGTCTTCAGTAAGGCATTGAAGGCACTTTGAGACAGCATGTGAACTTCGTCTATGATGTAGACTTTATAGGGGGACCGCTGTGGCACATACTCCAAAGTTTCCTGCAAGGCACGGATGTCTTCCACCCCCGTATTGGATGCACCATCAATTTCTAGAACATCTTCGTGTATGCCTTGATTGACCGCTAGACAGCTATCACACTGGTTGCATGGATCAGCTGATGTTGAACTTAACTCACAATTAAGTGCCTTCGCATAAAGCCGTGCAGCAGTCGTCTTGCCAACCCCGCGTACCCCAGAAAAAACAACACCTTGTGGGGCTCGGTGTAAGCGAATGGCGTTTGCTAAAGCTGTAGTTACAGCATCTTGGCCTACCATATCCTGAAATCTTTGGGGACGGTATTTGCGAGCTAGTGATTGATATGACAAGTTTACCTCCCGAAATAACGAAAGCGCAAAGTGATAGCTAGATGACCTAGACACCTACTCACAGCTACTACCGTTGCTACCTTCCGGTCCTGGCGGATTCATAGAGAAGCATCATCTAGGATCTAGCTATCACTTTGCGCTCTTTTGTGCAAAGCCTCGTCAAAGCTAGTATTCCTCTGGCGGAGAGAGAGGGATTCGAACCCTCGAAGCAGTTTCCCACTTACACGCGTTCCAGGCGTGCGCCTTCAACCACTCGGCCACCTCTCCTGAGACGGACTTATCACTCCCATTAAGAAAGCGGGGCTGACGCTAAATACTTTTAGCTATAAAGTCAAGAATATTTTGCTTGATAGCTTCGCTGTGACTTCTAATATATTCCATTAGAGCATGCTTTCCTATTAGTTTAAAAGAGGTCCCGAATGCGTCTATTTTTCTTGATTTCTGCTGTTATTTTCATTTCATGCGTCTCAGCAAGGCCACCACTCACATCGCAACAGATCTACTTAAAAAACAAAACACCTCACCTACGCCAAGAACTCATAGCTAAAGGTGCTAGGGGTATGGTTGTCGCTGCCCACCCCTTGGCCTCCGCAGCCGGGCATCAAGTTCTTTTAGAGGGTGGCAACGCAGTGGATGCTGCCGTTGCCGTCTCTTTTGTTATTTCTGTCGTAAGACCTCAATCGACAGGAATCGGTGGCGGTGGGTTTCTTCTCTATTACGACCACAAAAACAAAACCACTAATGCCTACGACTTTCGTGAGGAGGCTCCTGGCGCTGCCTCTCCCCATATGTATTTAGACAATAAGGACAACCCTAAAGATTTTATTTATCAAGGCAAAACGATAAAGAACGCCTCGCTCAATGGACATTTGGCAGTAGGGGTACCAGGATTAGTACGGGGCATCTGGGACATTCACAAAAAACACGGCAAGCTCCCTTGGAAGCGTTTGCTGCAACCCGCCATCGCCATCGCTCGTTCAGGGTTCCCAGTCTACTCTAGCTTGGCTAAATCGATCCAAAGACGTAAGAAGGTCCTAGAACACTTTGAAGATAGTTCAAAAATATTCCTTCCCGGCGGCAAACCGCTCCAGGAGGGTGAGCTGCTACTTCAAACCGATCTGGCAAAAACTCTAGAAGTCATCGCCAGCAAGGGGGCCTCAGCATATTATCAAGGCTGGATCAGCAAGCAAATCGTTGCGGAAATGAAGCGTGGGGGTGGCATCATAACAGCAGAGGATCTCGCAGGATATCAGACCAAACTTCGAGAACCTATCCGCAGCCCCTACCAAGATTTAGAAATCATATCGATGCCACCACCTTCTTCAGGCGGGGTTCATATCGCACAGATTCTCAATATTTTAGAAGGATATGACCTAAGCTCCTATGATTTCCAATCACCGGCTTATATCAATCTCTTAGTAGAAGCCATGAGGTATGCATACGCTGATAGGGCTAAGCATTTAGGCGATCCTGATTTCTATAAGGTTCCGGTTAAAGGGCTTACTAGTAAGGCATACGCCCAAGATATCCGCAAAAAAATCATTCCTGGTCATGCCGGGGACTCCAGTAAGATAGGTCCAGGTAACCCCACTCCCTATGAATCACCTTCCACGACCCACTTTAGTATCGTAGATTCCGCAGGAAATGCGGTTTCCAGCACCCAAACCATCAACATTTCATTTGGCTCAGGTGTCGTTGCGAAAGGCACGGGAATCGTTTTAAACGACGAAATGGACGATTTCTCTAAGAAAGCCGCTACTCCCAATGCATTTGGCTTAATAGGTTATGAAGCCAATAAAGTGGTAGCTCATAAAAGAATGCTATCTTCTATGTCACCCACCCTTGTATTTGAAAATAATCACCTAGCTGCGGTTGTCGGCTCTCCTGGGGGTTCACGGATTATCACGGCAACACTACAAACGATCCTCAATCGCTTTCAGTTTGACATGCTTCCCCAGGATGCCGTGCATGCTTCCCGCGTCCATCACCAGTGGCTACCTGATAAACTTTTTCTTGAAGAGCGTAGTGTAAACCCCAGCATTGAAACAAGTCTCAAACAGATGGGCTATAATACTCAGGTAACCCCCTGGCCCATAGGAGACGTTCAAGCAATTTTCAGAGAAGGTGACGTTTGGGTTGGCGTTAGCGACAGCAGAAGTGATGGCAAGCCCTACGGCTATTAGAAAAAGCAAGCGGCCATAGCCGCTTTTACTTGCTAACTTGCTTCCTTGAAGAGGTTTTGTCTTCGGACCCTACATTGAGGGTATCCTCAATAATCCGCTTTTGTTCAACAGAGTGGGACTTCGTACTACCTTCTGCCGTTGTACCAGCACTCGTACGCCCACTGTAACGAAACGATCGCGACCGGGTACAAAGCTGCTTGATACGGTGGCGGATAAAAGTCCAAGCACCCATATTGGAAGGCTCTTCTTGGGTCCATAAGACTTCTTTAGCTTTCTCGTAGCCCTTAAGGACTTGATCAACCTGCTCTTCAGGGAAGGGATATAACTGCTCCACCCGCACCAGTGCGACTTTTTGATTGTCCTTCATATCCTGACGCGTTTTATCTAGCTCGTAGAAAATTTTGCCCGTACAGAAAACTACACGCTCCACGGAAGATTTTTTGCTGATAAAAGAGTCATCAATTACCTCTTCAAACCCCCCCCCTATAAAATCTTTAATGGGGGAGACACACTGGGGATGTCTCAATAGGCTTTTGGGGGTCATGATAACAAGGGGTTTACGAAAGTCCCTGTACACTTGACGTCGCAAAATATGGAATAATTGAGCCGGAGTCGTTAGATTGGCGACCTGTATATTGAAATCACCACATAATTGCAGAAACCTTTCTGGACGGCCACTGGAATGCTCTGGCCCCATCCCCTCGTAACCGTGGGGTAGCAGCAAGACAAGGCCACTCGCCTGCTTCCATTTCGCCTCTGAAGCTACGAGAAACTGATCAATAATGATCTGCCCGCCATTAACAAAGTCTCCAAACTGCGCTTCCCACATCACCAATGCGCTCGGATTTGCTACTGAGTAACCAAACTCAAAACCCAGTACACCTTGCTCTGATAAAGGGCTGTTGATGATTTCGACCCTCCCTTGATCTTCAGTAATTTGATTAAGGGTATGCAGGGATTGACCCGTTTCGTAGTCACGAATCACAGCATGGCGATGGGAAAATGTTCCCCGTCGGCAATCTTGACCAGACAGCCTCACATGTTTTTTTTCTATGGCTAAGGTACCATAGGTTAAAATCTCCGCGAGCCCCCAGTCTACAGCTCCCACACCATCAATCATGGAATGCCGCGCCTTAAATAACTTTTTAATCTTGGGGTGAGGAACAAAGTCATCTGGGAAACTTGTTGCCTTAGCAATAATTTTTTTAACAGCGGCTTCGGTTGTCGCCGTATCCACTGGTTTGAAGAAATCTTCGGGACCGACCTTGATATGGCGGGTACTGGCTTCCAACTCCTTAGGGACCGGTGTAAGTATTTCAACATTTTCAGAGCGTACCCGATTGAGACAGTCCTGTAAACTAGCTCGAAATCCCTTGATTTGGCTATCGGCCTCCTCCTGAGATAAGATCCCTTCACCAATCAACTGCGCTATATATTGATGCAACACTGTCTTATGCTTTTTGATTTTTTTATACATTTGTGGCTGTGTGAAGCCAGGTTCATCGGTTTCATTATGGCCATGACGACGATAACCTATTAAATCAATGACCACATCTTTATGATA
>JBNKNM010000032.1:0-39645 GCA_050293845.1 Pseudobacteriovorax sp.
ATCGCTATAAGCGTTAATAGCACGGGACACTTTTTTCGACGATAGGGGGTACAATGTCCCTCCAGTCCAGGAATCGGGACCGTCATTGGGAATATCCCCGTAGCGTTTAAGGGGACGGCTTTCTATACCCATAAGTCCCACAGGGAAGCCACCAATCTGTGTTTCCCAAACTATAGTTGTTTCGGCATCTCTCATGTTGTGCCAGCGCTCAATGAAGTCAGCATCCTGATCCCGTGTTGCATGCATGATTTGACGCATATCAAAGGGTTTTTTACGTTCAGCATTGGCCTTACCCAGGATATCGCCTATTTTTGCAAAGCCTTGATTGAGCATATCGGTATAAGGAAAGTCACAAATATTGCGAGCGCTATCATCCAGAGTGTTTTTGCGCTTGCCATAGGGATAATTGGCCTTGCGATAAGCTAGGCGGTAGTGACGGAATAGGAGGCGGTATGCCTCTGCTAAATCTGTGGCCCGATACTGGGCTTGGCCATTAGGGCCCATGATTTTTTCGACTCCACCAATACCGATATTATCTTCAGCGGAAACAGAGCCACTAAAGTCCAGAGCTTTTTTACCGGTGAGGACCATACTACCTTGATCTGTCATGATCAGGAGGCCATTGGTATGCTGGAGCATGGTTGCTTCAGCGTTCCAGTAGGATTGGGCACCGACATTGATACCGGCGACTATGATATTAATCTCACCCCCCCTTTGGGTGAATTCGATGATGCGACGCAGTACCCTTGCCGTCCAATCTAAGTTCTCGGTTCCTGTCTGCATATCAATGGCAGCTCCTGAGGACACGGGTATCCACTCCACGGGGATACCATCCCTTTCGGCAAGGTCAATAGCGGCGATAACACGACGGCACTCCCCTTCAGCTAATGAGCCTAGGTCGCGGGAAGGATCTCCTAACAGAATGACCCGTTCGTAATTAGTACCCTCATCCAGGTTATATATTTTGCCAAATACAACATTGCTAATGTTATTGCCATAGGGACGACCTTCGACGCTGATCGTTTGCTGATTGCCACTACTGTCGAATTGAATGTCAAACTCCTCAAATCTTCCCGAAGGAAAGTCTTCAGACGAGGCATCGGTTAGCATGTTGATAATTTCATAGGGGTAAGCGCTATTTCGTCTGAGTGAACGAACTACTTTACTAGTGTATGGGTCAAGGGACTCTAAAGGCTCTCGCGACGGAATACGACCACGGATACTATATTTGGTGGCAAAATTTTCTACAAGGACTTCGGCATCGATAGCTTCTCGCTGTCTCCCCGCAATTTTGGAATAAATGGTGATTTTTTCAAGTCCCAAACCTCTTAGCATGTTGGCAATGGTCTTGGGATACTCACCAATTTGCTCCAGGCGAAGGGGGTGAGTTTGTCCGATGTGTACGATAATACGATTCCAGAAGTACTGGCGCTTTTGCCGTGCTTGCTGCTCGCGAATAGCTTGAATTGCTTCCAGGATACCATATTCAAAGTTACCAATTCTTTGAATCGATTTTTCTTCATTAAGCTCAATGGTCGTCTCAGGAATCTCCACAAAAGCAAATATCCGCTGGTCTTTCGCATTATCCTTGGCTTCTAGCTTTAGTACATGGACAAATTGTGAGTGATAGACCAAGTCGACGACAAAGTTGATGAGCCGGTCTAAGTGTAACTCCCGGTACCGCAAGGGACTGAAATAGCGACGTCGCCTGCTTTCTTGCCATTTTTCATTATCGTAGACGAACGAACGATAGACATACTTGTCTTCATGATACAGGCCGACCCAACAAACATTGCACAGGAGTTTGTTTTGTTCGAGATGCTTAGTAAACTTTAGCTCCGGGGTATTGATGTCCCGCCGGACCAGTAAGATGACTTCTAAGTTCTCCTGATCGAGAACTTCTAAGAATTCATTGAGCCAAAGCAGGTTTTCAAAATAAGTCGATTCATCTAAGATTTTTACTACAGTAGTGAAAACCTCATTGTACTTTGTGGTTTTAGCCTTATAGACGGAATGATGGCCGCTTGTGAGGTATTCCCCCACCAAAAAGGTCCTGTCTCGTGTAAAACGTTTTGAAATTAGTTTGAGAATTTTTTCTTCCTTGGAAGCATTCTCAGGGTGTATAGACACCAGATGGCTCAAAATTTGGTGTCCTGATTCGATAATCTCTTTTTCTGAGGTCTTGGCCTCTTCAGGTTCGACTAGAACCGAGTTCAATAACTGGGCCACCATCTGGGTGCGCTGCTTTTGGGACTCATCTTGCAACGATCGGTCGACCAGTTCGTAACGTGTATGAATGGCTGCATCTACTAAAACCCATTTGCCCGTACTGACTTCAATGACCCCATTCAAAAGCTCAGACAAATCTTCTTTTGAACAAATATGAGAAACTTCGGGGTAGATTTTTTGAAAGCTAAACAGACCAAGTCGAGCTAGCTCGACTTGGTCTTGATGGTTTGCATAGGCCTTATAGATGTGAAATAAGGCTAGGGTGGTATCGCTATAATTGTCTTGCTCAGCCCAAGAGTATAGGGCGATAGCATCTTGAACACGGGTCAAAAAACGCTCAGGTAATCCCTTTTCACGGTCCTCGCGGCGTAGGAAAAAGTGCATCAAGCACTCATCGACTTCGGATTCTCGCGCCCCTTGGGAACCTTGCAGCTCCGACTTGAATAGCCTTTGAATAGTAATTAAGGCGCGGCAGGAGTCTAGAATCAAAGTAGCTAGTCTAGCCTTAAAGTTGGGATGTTTATCAATAAAGTCCTCCAGCTTGGAAAGAATGCTTCCTACTGGTCGGGTGTAGTCATAGCCCGTGAAAACAGCAAAGTATTCTCGAGACAAGTAGTTCCATTGATCTTCAAGTGTGGATAGAACTTCCCGACCCTTACCGACTTCCAGGTCTTTGAAACTGAGTCGCTGAGATGTTTCCGACTTTTCTTCGCTGCTGGCATCTTTTTTGGTTTCGATTTCCACAAGCTTTTGGCCAGCTGCGACTTGCTCACCGGAGCGTACATGGATTTGAGAAACAATGCCATCGTCAGGAGCTGTGATGGTCATTTCCATTTTCATAGCTTCAAGGGTGAGGAGTAGGTCCCCTTGCTTTACTTCCTGGCCGGGTTTAGCAACAACTGTTAAAACGACCGATGGTGACGGAGCGGCGATACTTCCCCCTGCATCAAGGGGTATTACATAGGGGATACCATCAATTTCACACTGGAGAGAATGGGAACGCGGTACAATCTGGAGTTTGTACTTTTTTCGGTTGGTTTTGAGAATGATTTCATGGCCCCAGTTCACATATTCCGCTACGAGTTGCTTATGGTCTGTTTCGATATGGAAAACATTGTTGCCCATGGAGCGAATAAAAAAAGCATACTTATGTCCTTGGTGTTGAATCGGTAACTCGCTCCCAAGGTGGGGTATATTACGGGGTAAGCTAAAACGGCGAATTTTCTCCGCAAAGTTTTCAAAATCGTGGGCAAATTTTTGTTCGTAAAGGTAAATGGCTCCCGCAATGACAGCAATGTCCCAGTCTGATTTTAACGTGAAGTTGGTTTGGTTTAGATATTGTTCCACAAAATTTGTCTGTACCCCCCCGACTTTCACCTCGTGGGAAGCCAATAATTCCAGTAAAAACCCCTGGTTGGTGGTGCCATTTTCAATTTCGATTTGTAATTCCCGCAAGGCACGGGTTAGCTTTGCAATAGCCGATTTCCGATCTGGTGCCCGGGCTATTATTTTTGCAATCATTGAGTCGAATTCGCGGGGGATGGTGCTACCCCATTCGATACCGGCGTCTAATCTTATACCCGGCAATTGTGGAGGGAGGTATCTTTTGATCTTCCCTGGTGTGGGAGCGAAGTTATTTTCGGGGTCTTCCGCGTTGAGACGTACCTCAATCACATGACCAGTGGGAGTTTTTACGGGTAAGTCCAGAAGGTTCGTTCCTAGGGCGACCTGAATCTGTAGGTGAACTAGATCGGTATGATAAAGCTCCTCAGTAATGGGATGTTCCACCTGCAAACGGGTATTCACTTCCATAAAAAATGGCTGCTGTCGATCTAAGTCGTAAAGGAATTCGACGGTTCCGGCTCCATGATAAACCGCTGCTTTCAACAAGCGGGCAGAGCAGGCCTCCAGTTCATCCAGTATTTTGGGAGAAATACCAGCTGGCGGTGTTTCTTCTATAATTTTTTGATTGTTACGCTGGACAGAGCAGTCCCTTACTCCAAAGGTCTTTACATTTCCAAAATAGTCCGCAACACACTGCACTTCTAGGTGACGTCCGTTAGCTACCAAGGCTTCCATGAATATAATCTTGTTACCAAAAAAGCGAAAAATTTCCTCAGACACAGCATTAAACGCATGTTCTAACTGCTCAGGCTTATGGACCTTACGAATACCACGACCCCCGCCTCCATTAGCGGACTTAAGGATTACCGGGTAGCCAATTTTTTCTGCCTGTTCACGGGCATCGTCCAGATTTTTAATGGGACGCCCACTCCAAGGAGTGGTTGGCACCTTAGTTTCATCTGCTAAAGCCTTGGCTCGGATTTTATCCCCTAACAATTCCATAGCTTGGGATGTAGGGCCTATAAGTTCAATATCATTGGCTTGTAAAAGGGCGGCAAAAGCCGGGTCTTCAGCTAAAAAGCCCCAACCAACCCAAACGGCGTCGCAGCCATAGGCTTTGATCACATCGAGCATGAATTCAGCATTGAGATAGGGGCTACCTGAAAGTTTTTCATAGTGCTGAAATTTGGAAAGATTATGGGTATGATCCGCTTCTTTTACAAAAAGAGCATCGGATTCGACATCAATATATAGGGCAACAGTCTCAAATTGAGTATCGTGGAGAGTATTGAATTCTTTAGTTGCACGGATAAAGCGTACGGCAGCCTCACCACGGTTTACAATCGCTATCTTAGCGTTTCTTGCAATGTCTTGGCGTTTCAATTTCAAACTTCCTCTGTGTGTAATTGCTGTTGGGTTTCCAGGATCTTTAAAAGTACCAAATGTCCTTAAAAGATGGGTAAGACTTTTGTAAAACAGCTAACAAGTATTTGCGAGAAATACCTTACCCTATCAATAATTCTTTACTTTTCCAATATTCCACAAAAGAGGGTAGTCACTACTGATTGAGTCAAATTGTACTGGTCTAAGGTTCCATGATAAACTAACTCCAAGCTTATTTATTATACTTAGCCATAAATCCCCTACCACGGATGTAATGACCATGGCGGTTAATACCCTAATAAATGATTCTCAGGAAATTAATCGATTTTTCTTAAATTTATCGAGGGAAGGTTCTACTGGTATCATACGTCCTATCGATGCTCCTACTCTCGGTGTGAAGTTTAAGTTTGGAAAAACCCGACTTAAGGAGCACCCTATAGCTTTGCAACTGATTGGTATTTCCACCTATGGTTTGGAAAAGCTCAAGGAGTATAAAGACCTAAAAATAGAGGTGTTTGGCCAGGATAAGCGAGTGTCCTTTGAAGCTAGAACTTTAAAGGTCGGTAATAATGGGATCTGGGTGAGTCTGCCCCATGAAGTCATCAACTCAGAAAGGCGTGAAAGACAACGGTATATCACCAATGACAGCCACACCCCTTTTTTTGACCCCGGAGGCTGGACGATAAATCCGGATGATATCACCGCGCCCCCTTTATTTAGCCTTTACAAACCGATTTCGACTTGGTGCCGTATCATGGATATTAGTTTCGATGGGATATGCTTCGAGACACGCTTCCCCGCCATAATCGGATGGGTTGAAAAAAATCCTATATTTAAAGACTCCCGGATTATTCTACCGATGAAAAGACCCTACGCTGTCCCAACGGAACTGCGGTGGACGAAAAGAATTCGCGAGCGGGTGCGGGTTGAAGACAACACCTTTATTTCTATTCAAAAATATAAATTTGGTGTGAAATATCAAGATCCAAAAAGAGAGTTTTTACGGGAAGTTGCGGAATTTCTTAAGATAATGCAGGTTACAAAGTCGCCTGAAGGCATAAAGGGTGTTGCTGATGGGTAGGAGAGTGAAGTCAGATTGGGATAATCAAACAGCCATAGCTTTTAGCCTGGTAGAAAAAAAGCTCAATATTCTATTGAAAGATATCCTTTCCAAAAGACGTTGGACTTTGATGGGAACCTATGAGTCAGAAGAGGAGTGCTTTGCCAATATCACCATCGGCAAGGCCAACCTGCTTATTATCGATGATGCTGTTCAAGCTCCTGCTTCTTTTATTTTACGGGAACAGCAGTTTCATGTGCTCCCAATCCTGACACCTACCATCATAATATGTTCTGATCACAACAAAATTGACATGGATTGTATGCTATCCATGGGGGCCCCAGTTATCGTCCGTAAGCCTCTTACACCACAAAAATTTTTAGAAGCTTTTGATATACTGATTAAGCGTTGGAATGAGGAACCCTTAAAGAGTCTAAGAACTGTTAGCACCCTATTAACTACCGATAAAAAGCAGCAGGGTATTAAAATGCTGGCTCAGCAAGTGCAAAATCGAGGCGCTCATCATCTGGCAAGCACGGCCTTGTCCTTACAATACCGGGATGTTGAAGACTTGATTATGACCGAGAAAATACTAATTAGTGCTTTTGATCAAGGCATTCGTAGTATGAACATCATTCTACCTTTGATCGACCTTTACTTGTATGGGAGCTGTCCCAGAAAAGCTATTGAACTGATCCAAAAGGCTAATGCAGAATATGGAAAGCCGAATTTTCTATGTATTGATGCCATACAAGCCCATCTTATGTTGAATGAGATACGTGAGTGTATCCCTTATCTAAGGCAAATGATAAATAATAATTACTATGCTAATGTAGCTAGGCACTATTTACCACGAATGCTGTATTCTTCAGGTATGCTGGAAGAGTTTGACAAGTCCATACGCTTCCGTCCTGATAAATTCGACGAGTACCAAAGATCTTGGCATATGCTTTCTGATCGTGATGCCAAGCGGCGATTATCGCAATATGAACATATATCTGTCAGCAAAAAGCTAAAAGAGAAGGAAGAGCGGTTGAAGATCAGTAAAATGAATAAGGATAAGCGCCAGGAGGAAATGACCTTGGATCAATCCCAGTATATGGAAGTGGGAAAACCGCTATTTCGAAAGACTAGTTGATAAGGTAAAGCACTCATCAAAATTGTTATAGCGGCATTCCCACAAAGTGGTTCAACCTATCCTCACTATTCGCATACCTAATATGTCGATTGTCAAGCAAGAGTGGTAAGCCATACCCTTACCTTGCCTAGGTATGCTAAAGGGTGTATGCTGCGGCCCTTAGTTCTAGGGGAGGCACCTTGACTACATCACCTAATGTTATTAAATTGTACCTATTTAGCGGCTCATATATGCTGCTAGTTCTGTTTCCTATAATGGTGCCTTTTTTACATGGTTATGCCATGTCCATGGCTGAAGTATGTGAACTACTCGGCCCTAAAGGACCGAGCTTCCAATACTAAGCAGCTTTCGTCGCTTTTCTCTTCTTTTTTGACGCTTCTCTGCTACGTGCACGGGTTGCCTTCGCTTGCCACGTCTTAGGTGTAGTTCCACGTCCTGTATCAGAAAGAAGCACGCCTCTTTTGGACAACCCCGTTCCAGGTGGCTATATAGTTCTGTGGAGTATGGCTACTTTTTATGCTGTTTGGCTATTTCAGAAATACTGGCAGGAGCAGCAAATCCCGCTCTCCTATTTTGGTTGGCTGTGGGCTTGCTATAATCTAACGGCGGCCATATCTAGTCGGGTGGCACATAAGATTGAAAGGTCTTCGGTTACTCACTATACTTTACTGTTGATTGGGCTGCTACCTATTTTAGGATATTTGGGTATGTACTGGGGCGTTGGTATTTGGGGGGGGCTGCAGGAATTCTTTTTCAGCTAAGCCGTGGTTTTCACCAGGTCATATTTAAGGACGCTTTGAATCAAAGATTTGATGGCGAGTTCCGTTCTACGGCAAACTCTGTTATCAGTTTTGGGTCTCGCGGTACTTTTTTCCTAACCGGTCCTATGGTTGGTCCATAGATCACCTTTCCCTAAATCACACCCTGCTATTGCTGGCAGGTGGATTTACGGTATTGTTTTTGCCTTTAATGGGTGAGCTGAGCAAATCACCGCAGACGACTTGAACAAAGCGGTTGGTTGCTGCCAAGCAATTATGAAAGGCGATCCCGATAAATTTCATAACCAAATGTTTTTATCAATTCAAATGAGCCTTGCTCATCCATGTGTATAATAGCGGGAAGCTGGATACCATTAAAATTGGAAGTTTTGACTACCGTATAGTGAGACATATCCAGGATAGATAAACGATCCCCTACTTTTAGAGGATAGTCGAAGGAGTAGTCGCCAATGACGTCTCCCGCTAAACAGGTAAGACCACCTAAACGGTAACTATAGGGTTTCTTTCCAGGCAGATCAGCTCCCAGTATTTCAGGCCGATAGGGCATTTCCAGGACATCTGGCATATGGGCCGTTGCACTGGTATCGAGAATAGCGATAGATCCTTCATTTTCTACAATATCAAGGACCGTGGTAACCAGATTACCTGTGCGAATGGCAATAGCTTCTCCAGGCTCCAGGTAGACCTCAACATCATATTTGACTTTAAAAGCTTTGATCAGTTCAACAAGTGCATCGATATCATAACCAGGTTTAGTGATGTGATGACCTCCTCCAAAGTTAACCCAAGATACTTGTTTTAGGAGGGAGCCAAATTTTTGCTCAATAACTGCTAGTGTTCTTGTTAATGCATCAGCTCCAAGCTCACAAAGGGTATGAAAGTGTAGACCGTCAATACCTTCGAAAGAACTGAGCTGATTGAGGTCTGCGGCACGGACTCCCAGTCGAGAGCGTGGGGCGCAGGGATCATATAATGCTACAGCTACTTCTTGATGTTCGGGGTTTACCCTTAAGCCGCAGGAGATTTTTCTGGGAGCGCTTTGCACCTGAGCTTTAAAACGTTCCCACTGGCCTAATGAATTAAAAATCAGATGATCACAATACTGTAAAACTTGATGCATATCCTGCTCGCTATAGGCGGGGGCGTATGTGTGTACCTCACCATCCAGCTTTTCCTTGGCTAATCTGGCCTCATGGGGAGAACTGGAAGTAGCCCCTGCAAGATAGCGTTGTACCAAGGGAAATGTAGACCAAGTGGAAAAACCTTTCAATGCCAGCAGTATCTTACACCCAGCTCTTTTTTGCACGGCGTCGAGTATTTTCAGGTTATTTTCTAACAGCTCTAGGCTAATCACCCAAGAGGGTGATGCAGGTACCTTCTTGGGATCTATTTTTAGCAGTGGGGCCAAGTAATCTTCAGTCAACAGGTAGCTCCTTCACATGCCAGGGCAGGCCGTATGCGGCAAGCTTTTCTAGAAAAGGGTCTGGGTCCATTTGTTCCATGTGAACCACTCCTTTTTGCTGCCATTTTTTCTCAAGCATCATCATAGCTCCTACCATCGCAGGAACTCCGGTTGTATAGCTTACAGCTTGGGAGCGAACTTCCTGATAGCAGTCTCCATGATCACAAACATTATAAACAAAAATCTTTTTGCGTTTCCCACTCTTAATGCCTTCGATGATACAGCCAATACTAGTTTTGCCAGTATAGCCTTCAGCAAGACTTCCAGGGTCTGGAAGTAAGCATTTTAAAAACTCCATAGGAATGACTTTCGTGTCCTTATAGGGGACAGGGTCAATACGAGTCATTCCTACATTAGCAAGGACGGTCATATGTTTTATGTATTCTTCGCCAAAGGTCATCCAAAATCGAATGCGTTTGAGCCCTTTTAGATGCATGACCAATGACTCAAGTTCTTCATGATACAGCAAGTAGGCTTTCCGCTCTCCGACTTCCGGGAAGTCAAAGCTTTGGGAGATTTCTAAAGGCTCTGTGCTGATCCACTGACCTGCTTCCCAGTACTTACCCCTTTGGGTCACTTCGCGGAGGTTAATTTCAGGGTTAAAATTAGTCGCAAATGCCTTGCCATGATCTCCGGCGTTACAGTCGACTATGTCTACATAATGAATTTCGTCAAAGTGATGTTTTTGCGCATAAGCACAGAATACATTGGTAACACCAGGGTCGAATCCGGAACCTAGCAGAGCCATTAGGTTGGCATCTTTATACTTGTCTTGGTAGGCCCATTGCCACTTATATTCAAATTTAGCGACATCGCGGGGCTCGTAATTCGCTGTGTCCAGATAGTCGATGCCAGCGGCAAGACATGCGTCCATGATGGGAAGGTCTTGGTAGGGCAAGGCTACATTGATGACAAGTTCTGGGCGCAGCCTGTTCAAAAGCGCCGTGGTCTCTTCCACGTTATCAGCATCTACTTGAGCAATATCAATATCAACAGAACGTAATGCTTTAACCTCTTTCTGGATTTTCTCACACTTTGCTAAGGTTCTACTCGCCAGTGTTATATGGGTGAAAACCTCTTTAGCCTGGGCACATTTGTGGGTTACAACTCCGCCGACTCCACCTGCGCCAATTATTAGAACTTTGCTCATCCCAATTTCTCCATCTTTTGCCAAAAAAACTAGCTTGACTAACTACAAATTGAAAATTTATGCAATGGGTTTCTTTCATTGAATTCTAATTGGAAAACCCCCATCGCTTAAAGCTGATAGTTTCTGGTCGGAGCTTACATGATTAGTTAAACAATATCAAATAATTAGCTAGTATGTTGGTTTAGAACAGCAACGCAATAGCCAACACCAAAGGGGGCCTCATAGGACAGAATTTTCGCTCCCATAGTTGGCTTATCATGGGCGAATGCCATCACCTCCAAGCTTTCGATGCAGTCTTCCTCAGCGTTCTTGGCAACCTGATCCAGGCTAAGAATATCTTTGAGGCTACCGCTTTTAATTATATGGCATATTTGCTTGTCAAAGCGGCTCCCGTCAGGATGAAATGGCATAGGAGAGTGATCGCTGAGATTGTGACTGAGGTCGCCAGAGGCAATGAGCACGAAATTTTGGGGGTCGTGATCGAGGACCTTTCTAAGAGATTGCACGGCATGATGGACTCCAAGGTAGGGTTTTTGTGCAGGAAAGCCGATGATATTTGTTTTACCCTCCCACCCCCGCTGCTGGAGGAACCATAATGGTATAATGGCTCCATGATCAATTTCGATTTTTGGTAATTTTTCAAAGTATTTTGAGGCATTTAAACTAATTTCTTGAACCAAACTCTGGTCCCAAGGGAGCCTTACTTTCAGGTGAGCGAATCCAAAACTAGAGAGATTCCCACTAATTCTTTGGTTCACCAGTCCAAACTTATTCGGCAGGCGAGGGGTATGAGGAGAAATCACAATGATTTGATCTGGATTCTGATTGAGAACGTATTGTGCTAGCTGTTCCATTGCCTTTGTCGTGTTAGAGCAGCAGTGGGCTTGGGACTTTGCAATTTTAGGAATAATTAATGGGGCATGGCTCATCAGGATACTCATAGAAACCGGCATAGACTCCCCCATTTATGAAGATCCGGGCAATGAAAGTTTATCGGTTCAGGGTATCCGATGATAAATCTGTTCTGAAAAACACTTACACCTTTGTAAGTTAGATTCTTAAAATTCTGGCCGAACGGTGTCATGAGGTTTTTTATTGAATTGCTTGGGATGTGGGCTTATGGCAATCACAGTAATTGATGACGATGAAGAAATATTAGAGCTATATAGCGACTATCTCGAAACCTTAGGTTATTCTGATGTCAATCTTTATAGTGAGTCTTATAAGTTTCGCGAAGAAGCTTTCCTTGAACAAGTTGTAAAGGAATCAGATGTGATTCTGTGTGATATTCGGATGCCTGATTTTGATGGTAAACAAATCATGGATAGTGTTATAGAAATGCGCAAGAAGCTTAATAAATATGTACTTTTTATTTTTATTTCTGGAATTCCTAAAGATTATTACCCCTGTACACCAGATGGTTGGGGAGCTTTGGTAAAAGCGGATGATATGATTGGTAAACCCATTTCCATGGGTGAAATGAAGGAAGTGCTGGAACTCCATGGAGTTTACCCTTTCGATGCCATAATTAGCTCCTTCGATAAACAAACTAGTTAAAATTAGTAAGAGCCTTTAACATCTGCAGGGGTAAGAGTAGACTTAAATAATAAGACTCTTGCCGAGGAGTATGATGGAAACTACGAAATATTACGTTCATAACTTAGATCCCATAGCGATAGGCTGGGGAAACTTTGTGCTCCCTTGGTATTGGCTAGCCTATGTTGGTGGTTTTTTTTTCGTATATTTCATGAGTGATTATCTGCGAAGAACACAGAAATTGCCGGTGAGTCGCCGTGATTTCATAGATATGATGGTGATTTCGTGGATACTGCTTATTGTTGGTGGCAGGGGATTCTATGCAATAGTTTATAATTTTACCTATTTTGCTACTAACCCCCTTGAACTCTTTTCCATTTGGAAAGGGGGAATGAGTTTTCATGGTGGTCTTTTAGGAGCTTTGTTAGGAGTATACATTATATCTACGTGGCGAAATATATCCTTTTTTTTGCTTACAGATTTGATTGCAATCTCTTGCCCTATAGTTATTGGTTTGGGGCGGGTCGCAAATTTTATCAATGGTGAGCTGGTCGGGAGGGTATCGGACGTTCCTTGGGCAGTTATTTTTGAAAAAACCTATGATATTAGTCCCAGACATCCTAGTCAGCTTTATGAGGCTTTGGGTGAAGGCTTATTATTATTTCTCTTTCTTTTTTGGAAAAGGCAAAAGCTTTCATCAGCCCCCAAGGGAACCCTATCCTGCTTTTTTTTAATCTTCTATGGCTTCATTCGCTTCATTCTAGAGTTTTTTAGAGCCCCAGACTTACAATTAGGTTTTTATATGGGGGTGTTTACAATGGGGCAGTTATTATCGATTAGTATGATTATATTTGGAGTTATTATCTATATCAGTAGAACGATGCCTAGGCGGAGGGTTTAACGTATTTAGCTATCAGAGAAAGTTTTTCTTCTGCTTTTGGAAATTCTGGTTTCAGTTTCAAACATTCATGCAATAATTCCTCTGCTTTTTTGAGGTGATCGGGACTTTTTAAGTTAATGTGAGCAATAGCCATATTATAGAGTATACGGTAGATTTCTTTGGAATTTGGAATCAGCTTCCTGGCTTTATCATATTCATCTATAGCATTGATAAATTGGTTTTGCTTCGAATAGAAAACACCACGATTATTAAAATGTCGGATTAGCTCTATAGCTCCTGTAGTATCCTTGCAGAAATTCTTTGCTTCCATGAGATATCCACCTTTCTGCAATTCTTCCAAGAATTTAAACTTTAGCTCGGGGTCTTCGGGGTTGTTTCTCATAAGCTGTTTAAATTTTTCTATACTTTTTTCTGGCAGCTTCATCTTCAGATACAGGGAAGCCATTTCTTCGACTCTTTGCAAGTTATCTGGAGCCAATTTATCCGCGATTTCGTAAAATTTTCTTGAATCCTCTAAATGACCCATGCGCATATGCAGTCTGGCGATTTGACTTACATACTGCAAATTTTTCTTGTCGGATTGGTAGAGCTCATTGGCAAGATTGAGGGCTCGGGGAAATTGTTCACATTTTTCGTTTATTTCGGCTGCCATAAATTGGCCTTTATGGCCAGAATTTACCAGTTTAGTTTCAGCTATATTGATAGCATTTTCAAAGTCACCCTTTTCAATCATGGGTTCAACAACATTGATGGAAAGCTCATGAAGTGTTTGACGCTGATAAGCCTCCTCCATCGCTTTGACGATCAAACTTAATAGGGCTGGCTCTTTGATCGGTTTACTGATGACACAAGAAGTGCCTAATTCTCTTAATATATGTTGATCTTTATCGGATTTAGTATTTGAACTCAGGATAAAACCAGGATTTCTTTTTGAAGGGATTTCATGGTTGCGAAATTTCTGGATCAAAATGACGCCAGGTATGGATTCCACTTCTTTCTCAATAATACATAAATCTATTTTATTATGGTTGAAGTGATAAAGTGCCTGATCATATGATGTTGCTTTAACCACAGGGATTTTCCTGTTTTCAAGCATGGTAGCCACCTGGTTTACGACCATTTGATCATGATCAATGATGAGTATTTTTTTAGGAAATCGATTATCACTCATGAGCCTAACCTACCAAGTCGTATTGCGGTTCTATCGGTGGCAAGTGGCAAAAATCAATGGGGAGGTGGCTCATTGGATTAAAATGTTTTTAACCCAATGATGATATTAAATTATTTATTTATCTCGAGAGCTAGGTGTGGGTTATTAAACACGTTTTGGTCGATGGCTACTTCGCCTTTGGCGATGATGCAGCTAACAACGGCATCGCCTGTTACATTCACAGCTGTACGCAACATATCAAGCAGACGGTCGATACCAATGATCAAGCCGATGCCTTCAACGGGTAATCCCACTTGATTCAGAACCATTGCTAATGTAATCAAACCTACCCCAGGAACTCCAGCGGTACCTATGGAAGCGAGGGTTGCTGTAACGATCACCATAAGAAAATCGGTGAAATCCATTGGAATCTGATAAGCTTGTGCAATAAATACTGTAGCTACCCCTTGCATGATAGAGGTGCCGTCCATATTGATCGTAGCACCTAAAGGAACGGTAAAAGAAGCAATTTTATTATGCACACCTAGTTTATTCTCTACAATTTGCAATGTGATAGGAATGGTAGCGTTGCTGCTTGCTGTTGAAAATGCATACAACCATGCTTCTTTTATTTTTTTGAAAAACATGCTCACACTAAGCCCGGTAAATATTTTAAAAATGATCCCATAGCTAAACAACAAATGGATAATCAAAGCAAAAACCACTACGAAAAAATACTTCAAAAGAGGGACAATGGCAGAAAATCCCAACGTGGCAAATATTTTTGTCACCAAACAAAAAACCCCGATGGGTGCGATCATCATGAGAATACTGAGTACGTTCATGACAACAACATTAGCTTCTTTTACCCAAATTAAGATATTTTGTGTTTTAGACCCACCTACATTAATGCCTAAACCGACTAAGATAGAAAAAGTGATAACCTGTAGCATGTTTCCTTCTGTCATTGCTTTGAGTGGGTTAGAAGGAATGAGATCGATCAGTATTTGTGCGAATGGAGGCGCTTCTTTTGTAGTGAAAGCAGCAGAGCTGGTCAATTCAATCCCTTCACCAGGTGAAGCGATCAATGCTAGGCATAACGCCAAGGTGATAGCGATTGCCGTTGTTGCAAGATAAAAAAACAGAGTTTTTCCCCCAACCCGACCCAGCTGACTGAGGTCAGATAAGGATGTGACCCCTTCAATGAGCGATAAAAAAACCAAAGGTACAACCAGCATTTTGAGTGAGCGTATAAAAATATCCCCGCCAACTCTAAGTATACCTTCCAAAACCCAAGTTTTGACCCAAGATAGCTCAACATGGGCTAGCAGGAGTCCTATAGCTACTCCAAAAATCATTGATAAGACAATGTTTCGGGTTAAGTTTTTATTAACCAATGCTTTCATCTGACCCTCGCTATTTTGACTGAATGATTTTATTCGCTCCCTAATGTATCGACTCTCCCAAAGCTTGTCAAAATAAGGGGGAGTTTATGGTATATCCGTTTTCCATGCCTTATAAGACACATAGGGCAAAACAAATGTGTGCATTAGGTCACAGTCATAAAAGGATCTATCGCCATAATATATGGTAATGAAAGAAAAAAAATCTGGAAAGAATCCTGCATGGGGTGTCTTGTCTTAATGATTGCTGGATTAGGAGGAGATAACCATGAAACGGCTACTGCTTGGCTTAATTTTTTTCGGTTGGACAGCTCAAACTTTTGCTGAAGAGGTGAGGGTAAACAGAATTCCCCGTAAAAAATTTATCAAGATTGATGTGGGGGAAGATGAACCCTTTAATGAACAAAAATATCGTCATGATTTGCAGCATAGTAAATACGACTATAGGTCTCATAATTATGCTAACCGGAAGTTACGGCGCAGAATGAGGCAGCTGGAGTTAGCAGTGAGACAACTACAAGACGAGGTTTTTATTCTTAGGGAAAGCCAACATAGCCGCCTTGTTCTGCATTACTCCTGTATACTTGATGCGGGGCATCATGGGTTTTATTTGGGAAAAGCTTCGACTCGTAATGAAGCAAAGGTCCTCGCTTATCAAAAGTGCTCCCAGAAGAAGGGTGATTTTTGGTGTAGCGGCAAGCCCATGACATGTGAACAGGAAGAATTGACTCACTAAAACAAGCTGCTCCCCCATGTTTTAAGAGATTCAAAAAAACATGGGTGCAAGGCTTGGCAAGCTTACTAAATCGCAGCGTACTCAGGTAGGTGAGGATTCGCAAGGTTGGCATGACGTAGCAAGCGAAGAATTTTTCGGATTCCAGCTGTGAGCAGTCCCTTTCTTGTCATCATATCTTACAAGCAACTTCAAACCCTTCTCGGATAGCTCTTTTCGCATCGATTTCCGCGGCTAGCGCCGCACCACCGATGAGATCGCATGGAATATTTGCCTGTTGTAAAGGCTCAACTAAGTCGGTAACTGATTTTTGACCAGAACATAGCACAATGTTATCAACTTCTATAATTTTTTTCTCGTCATTAGCCAGGAGATGGAGTCCCCGATCATCAATCTTTTCATAGCTAACACCTCCGATTAGCCGGACCTTCTTCATTTTAAGAGTAGCTCTATGAATCCAACCTGTTGTTTTTCCAAGGTCTTTGCCATGGCGCGATGTTTTTCTTTGTATTAAGAAAATATCACGCGGACTTTGGGGGTGTTCAGGGTGTATACCCTCGATACCACCTCGGGCCTTTAGTTCGGGGTCGATACCCCACTCCTGGAGAAATAAGTCTTTATTTACAGAGGATTTATGAGCTAGATCTGTTGACAGATATTCGGCGACATCAAATCCTATACCACCGGCACCGATAATAGCAACCCTTTGCCCTAGAACAGGTTCTTGATCTAGTAGGTCTTGATAATTGATAACCATGGGGTGATCTATCCCTGGAATATCGGGAATTCTTGGCTTTACTCCGGTAGCGATAATTACATGATCATATCGCTGAGAAACCAGCTGCTCTACAGTGGCCCTGTGATTTAAAAACAGCTGAACTTTATGCTTCTCTAGTTGTTTTCCGTAATAGCGAAGAGTTTCGTAAAACTCTTCCTTACCAGGAACTTTTTTAGCGAAGTTAAATTGTCCGCCGATGATGCTATTAGCCTCGTATAAATCAACCTGATGTCCCCGCTCTGCAGCCACACAGGCTGCGGAAAGTCCCCCTGGCCCTGCTCCAATAACGGCTATTTTTTTTCCTGGTTGAGCAGGCTTTATGACAAGCTCTGATTCATAGCATGCCTGGGGATTCACAAGGCATGTGGCTCGCTTTCTTTGAAATATATGGTCCAAACATGCTTGGTTGCATGCGATGCAAGTGTTAATCTCATCAGCTTTACCGGCCAAAGCCTTGTTGACAAAGTGAGCATCAGCCAGAAAAGGACGGGCCATAGATACCATATCGGCATCCCCTCTTGCGATCACCTCTTCAGCAACTTCCGGTGTGTTGATACGATTGGTGGTCACCAATGGAATGTTAACCTCTCCCTTTAATTTTGCTGTTACAAATGTAAAGGCAGCCCTTGGTACCATGGTGGCTATAGTGGGAATACGAGCCTCATGCCAGCCAATACCGGTGTTAATGATCGATGCGCCTGCAGCTTCGATGTCCTTGGCGAGGGTCACTATTTCTTGCCAATTGCTCCCTTTTTCCACAAGGTCCAGCATGGAAAGCCGGTAGATAATGATAAAATTATGGCCGACAGCTTCGCGTATTTTTCTTACGATTTCAACCGCAAGGCGGATGCGGTTCTTATAGTTTCCTCCCCAACTATCGGTTCTTTTATTGGTGCGGTTGGCGATAAACTGATTGATAAGGTAGCCTTCAGAGCCCATAACTTCTACCCCATCATACCCAGCCTTCTTAGCAAGTTTGGCGCAGTTTACATAATTATTAATGGTGTAGTAAATCCCGAGCTTAGGTAGTCCTAAAGGCTTAAAGGGTGCTATGGGGGCCTTCAGACGACTGGGAGCTACCGCCACAGGCGAGTAGGCGTAGCGCCCTGTGTGCAAGATTTGCAGGCATATTTTTCCATCTTCCTGGTGAACAGCTTCTGTAATAATTTTATGTTTGGCAGCCTCTTTTTTTGTACTAAGCTTCGCTGCCATGGGTTCTACCTTCCCAAAAAAATCTGGTGCAATCCCTCCTGTGACGATAAGACCAACGCCGCCCCTTGCTCGTTCGCTATAAAATGCGGCCATCTTTTCATATCCTTGGGGAGCTTCCTCAAGGCCTGTATGCATCGATCCCATGAGAAATCTGTTTTTGATTGTGGTAAATCCCAGGTCGAGTGGTTGCGATAATAAAGGGTAGTGACTTGACATAAAGTAGCCTCTTGCTTGCGTTATAGCTGGATGTTTCCGATCCCGGTTAAAATTCCCTTGGGGCAAAGTTTTGCCAGAATATCAGACTTTTTCGATGGGAACAACAAACCAAGGTGTGATGGGGTAGGGGGGGGCGAGCACAGACTGTGCTCTTGGCAGAGGGGGGGACCCTCATATTTTAGTATTTGTAATCGTTGGTTTTATAAGGTCCTTCGACAGGAACATTAATGTATTCAGCTTGAGCTGGCGTCATCTTAGTAATAACTCCCCCGAAGCCACCAACCATGTATGCAGCCACTTCTTCATCCAGTTTTTTCGGTAATACCCTAACATAGATAGGTTCACGACTGGATTTATCTTGATTGTTCCAAGCTTCTTTGTAGAGATACATTTGGGCGAGAACTTGGTTAGAAAACGAGCCATCCATGATTCTACTGGGGTGACCCGTAGCGTTGCCTAAATTCACCAAACGACCTTCTGAAAGTAAGATCAGATAATCATTAGTTTCACGGTCCCGATATATTTTGTGTACTTGCGGTTTGATCTCTTCCCAGTCATAGCTATCTCTTAAAAATGGGGTATCGATTTCATTGTCAAAGTGTCCGATGTTACAAACCACAGCTCCCGATTTTAAGGTTGCGAGCATATGTTTGTCACAAACATTGATATTGCCTGTAGTCGTCACAATAAGATCAGTATTTTCTAAAAGAGTCTTATTGATATCTTCTAGCTTGCCTGTGTTGATACCATTTTTATAAGGGGAAACAACTTCATAGCCATCCATACAGGCTTGCATCGCACAAATGGGGTCGATTTCGGAAATACGGACAATCATCCCCTCTTGCCGTAAACTTTGTGCCGATCCTTTACCAACATCTCCATACCCCACAACCAAAGCTTTCTTTCCTGAAAGAAGTATATCGGTTCCTCGTTTGATGGCGTCATTTAAACTATGGCGGCAGCCATATTTATTATCATTCTTTGACTTGGTAATAGAATCGTTGACATTGATACAAGGAACTTTGAGTGTGCCCTTGTCTAACATTTCCAAGAGTCTGTGGACGCCAGTAGTGGTTTCTTCTGTAATACCGTGGATAGATTCGAGCATCTGTGGGTATTTTTCATGGACCATGCCAGTAAGATCACCGCCGTCATCAAGAATCATATTGGCATCCCAAGGTTTACCATCTTTAAGGATAGTTTGCTCAATACACCATTCACCTTCTTCAACGGTTTGACCTTTCCAAGCATAAACTGGGACACCAGCTGCTGCCATGGCTGCGGCAGCATGGTCTTGGGTTGAGAAGATATTACATGAAGACCAACGCACCTCTGCGCCTAATTCAATCAGAGTTTCTATTAAAACTGCAGTTTGAATCGTCATATGAATACAGCCGATGATTTTAGCCCCTTGTAAAGGCTTAGACTTACCGTATGTATTTCTCAGTGTCATCAATCCTGGCATTTCTTGTTCAGCAAGAAGGATTTCGCGACGACCGAAGTCGGCAAGGGAAATGTCCGCAACTTTATAATCTTGACTCATAATTTACTCCTCAAATTTAGGTGATAGCTCGATTCATACCAAATGTTTTCGATATACTTTTATTTGGATCTGGAAACCATTTTTCAGACCCAGAAATAAATGATGTTCTAGGGTAAGCTGAGAGTCTTGTGCCCACTCATCAAGTTCAGTTGGGGGAAACCCTAACCACACATCTCCGCAGCTTTCCTTGACCCAATCTTGATGGTGGTCGCAAAGGTCAGCTATCAAAAGACAGCCTTCTTTTGCTAAAAGTTCAGCACATAGCTTTAGTTTTTGAGCAGGATCAGAAAAGTGATGTAATACCATGTTAAGGACTAAAAGATTAACGTCTAGGGCAAAGTTTTCCTTAAGATCCTCAACCTCTCCTTCAATAAAGTCTACTCCCGATTGATTTTGGTTCAAAAGTAGGCGACTCTTAGCCAGCATTTCCGACGAATTATCTAATGCAATAACCCGCTCAAAATGCTGACATAAAAATAAGAGAAGTTCTCCTTCTCCAGGACCAATCTCAATGGCTAGATGTCCAGGATTTGGGTGGAGGTGATGTATGAGATCTTCGAGAGCTCCCGAGTACTGGCTATACTGAGCGATGCGCCCTTGTTCCTGCTTAAATCGATTAGCATTTTTTGTAAAAAAACTTTTAGATAGTGCACCACGGTGACTATGAATTTCTTTAATTCTTTCTTCGATATTTTGAGCTAGGGGGATCTGATCAATAGTTTCATAGAGTGTGGCAATAATCCCCTGCAAAGGGGAAGCCTGGAAAAAAACCTGCCTCCGATAAAACAACGAGTTGGCTTCTCGTCTCGCTACAATTAGTCCGGCTCTAGATAATATTTTTAGGTGATGGCTCATTCCTGGCTGAGGCATGGAAAATATGCTTGCTAGTTCTTGGACACCAAAAGAAGACATTTTTAAAACCCTTAAAATCTCAATTCTGAGGGTGTCACCTACAGATTTTAATAAGTTTGCGATTTCTTCTGTCGTTAATCCCATAAAACTCACTGTACCATTTCTATGTGGTAAGAATCCCAGCTTAAAGGGTTATCGGCTGAATGTCAAAACAATATAAAAATATTTTAATATTCAAAAATATTTATATTTCAGTAGCTGCTTCTATCCTGTAATATAAGAGGCTTATGGGATAATATAGCCATCCTGAATTTGAATATGAGCTGATAATTTAAAGGAATATTTATGAGAGAACCAGGTCCAGCCTATGAATTTCTGATGTCCCGTAAAAGCACAGCATTGTTAAAAGGACCGGGTCCTAATGAGGAAGAACTTAATAAAATCATTCAGATAGCATGTACTGCCCCAGATCATGGACGGCTGTACCCCTTCCGATTTGTTGCCGTCCAGGGGGAACAGCAGCAGGTATTAGGGGAGGTTTTTGCAGCTACAGTTCGTAGGGAGCAACCAGATGCTTCGGAATTCCTTGTGGAAAAGGCCAGGGCCAAAGCCTTGGCGGCACCACTGCAAGTTTATGTTTTTTGTGTAAAAAGGGAGGGGAAGATTCCCCATTGGGAACAGCAAGCCGCTGCAGCTTGTAGCGCCTTTGGTATTGCCTTGGGAGCCCACGCTCTGGGGTATGGCGCTATCTGGAAAAGCTTTGGAATGGCTATTGGTCGCGAGTTTATAGAGTTTTTTAATATCAAGCCCCATGAAACTTTGATGGGCTGGGTAAACTTAGGGACTTCTCTCAAAGCTGATGGAAAATTGAGAGCACCGGTTCCCCTTGATGACAAACTTAGCTTGATGGGGCATTTCAAATAACCGTACAAAGAAAAATAGGCAAGTCAGTGTATATTTTGCTTCTTTAGTTTGTCTGGGAGAAACTTGCATCATGGTAGAATGTTTTCCTAGTAGGGCTTATGAGGTGGGTGATAGTATTTCCTGGATATTACTAGCGGTATTTAGAAAAATTAGATCGAGATCACTTCACTACATAGGTTTCTCCTCTGTAATTTATGCATAAAATGATAAAATCTTGTTTTTTTGCACCAAGAAAATTTTGCTATACCTTTGGAAGAGGGGAGGAGGATTCGGTCTTGTTTGTTTTCTTCTTGAAGGTCAGAAGCACTGCTGTAAAATGCTTTTAGCAGATAACACCGTTCGCATTTTATGCAAATCTTCGCTAATTGTGGTTAATTTTCTCTTAACGTAATGGTTAAATATTATAAAGTTTCTTTCTTAAAAATTTCAATCCGTGGTAAAAGTTCATCGCTTTAAAGATAAGTTCGCAGTTAACTTTCGTACCATGGGATACCCTTTTCAGGGGAAAGGTCTAGTCATAGGGGGCCATCATTAGACTCTATGGTGGTTTTCTCTTGTACGCGTGGGAAGGCAAGTACTTGCGTGACTTGGTTTAAAGAGACCTTATTGCCTTTTGATTGTTGGTATCTCAAATCTTCTTAGATTAGTGTAGGAGTTTTTAATGAATTTTAAACCTATAAAGCAAGGTCTTAGCACCCTCTCTAGTACAGTCGTTTTACTGTGGGTAACATCCACAACACCCCTAGCTGCTCAGAACTTTGAAGTTCACGGTTACTTGAGAGCTGGGACTAATTACAGCGATGGATTGACAAAGGGTGTCTGTTACAAGGAGCAGGTGTCGGCTATCGGAAACCCGGGGCGCTTTGGTAACGAGTGTGATAATTTATTCGAAATAGTAACCAAGTCCTATTTGTATGGAAGTGGGGAGATGAAAACGAAGCCTTGGGTTGCCTTGAATATTACAGGGCAGCTGTTTTACGATGGCGATAAGTCTGAAGAATTTGTTTCTGGTGACAATGTGGGTCGAACCTGGTCAGGTAATGAAACGATTTTTCACTTTCCCAACACCTATGTTGAAATGGGAGGCATGGCCGGTGATGCCGTTATGTGGATCGGTAGGCGATGGTATCGCAGAATTTTTTTCTTCCAAACTGATGTCTTCACGCTAAATAATAACGGTAATGGTTTTGGCATGTATGACATCGGAGTCGGGCCAGGAAAGCTGCATCTAGCATTATTACGCCGCATTGAAAATCAAGAACAAACGGATACTGAAGGTAATACTAGTGTAGTTTCAGGTCCTGTTTATAACACCTTCGATGCTCGCTATTCGACAAGCTTTGGCCCTTTACCCGTGGACATCATTTACCTCCACCAAGAAACTGGTACCAACGATGCTTATGGTCAAAATAACATTGACTATGATCGTGCTACCGGTGATTTGTTTGCCTTGTTTTCCGAATACTATGGTTCGTTCTCCAATAGGGCATATATTGGTTATGGAGTAGGGTTGTTTGGTCAAGGAGGTACAAGCCACATTGGTGCTGGTCATCTGAATTACTCTGGATTCGGTCTAACCAAAACAGAATGGTCTGCTAAGCGAGATGCGCGCTCCCTCAGATTTATCAATGAAAGTGGTTTTAATCTTATTTCTAATCTACTCAGTTTAAACTTGAGTTTTCTTTACTCTCAAATCAAAGATGTCGTGTTGGAATCACAAGAGGGAAATACAACATCATATATCAATGTCGATGGCGATAATTACTCTATAGGTGTTAAACCACAGCTCTTTTTAGGAAAGTATCTTTCATTAGTCCTTGACCTGGCACATACAACTCAGTCTCGGGATGATTATAGTAAGACTCACCGGCTTAACAAGGGCACCGTCGGAGCTGTCATTAAACCACAGTTGGCAAGTGCTCCAGGGGCAGCAGAATTCAGGCTGTATGCTACACGTGCCAACTGGGATACCGATGGTAATTATCCTGGCGACAAGGGTGGGGATGATTACGCTGAAAAGGGTTCTGGAAATACCTACGGTGTTCAAGTAGATGTATTCTGGTAATTCTCTTAACTACTTTAAAATTATGCGTAGCCCGTTCTTCGGGCTGCAAACCCCCTTCTTGTAGACACTACTACTGACTTCAAGTGTAAAAAGTGTGATTTCCGTTTTCCCAGAGACCTGCAATCAACATTAAACTTTATGAAACGATATGAACCAGCCCTGTGGCAGGGCTTTTCTGGAAATCTTCCCGATAGTAGCAGGAAACTAGCGTGCTCGATTCTCCTGCAAACCTAAAGTAAGCGTGGCTCACGTGACCATGCTTCGGACATCCTAACTACAGGATGCTTTCGACTTCAGTCGAGAGAGGATGTCACTCCTTCTGCATCCAATTTCATGATCAACTATCGGATTGACGATATGAATGAATTATTAGCTCAGCTTAAGAGTTCAGGAGTTGAAATAATAAAAGGACCTGAATCTCACGAAAATGGCAAATTTGCGTGGATTATGGACCCTGAGGGCAATAAGGTAAAGTTATGGGAGCCTAAACTTCGGGAAGAGAAGTAAGTAGCGCATGTATACTCTGCTTCAATGAGAAGTTTTTTTGCCATCCTGTGACGCAATGAAAGTCAGTTGGTTCTTCTTGGCAGTTAAGAAACTGCTATTAATTTGTTTTAATGATAGTTCTTGGATAGCGCAGGGTTGTACGGTAGTTCACATAGCTACTATTCAAAGCAAGATGTATAATGGTGCTCCGGGCCAGACTTGAACTGGCACGTCCTTACGGACGGGAGATTTTCTTACCTACTATGGCTTTCGCCACCAGTAAAACTGCTTGGGGTCTGGACTTTCTCTTCATCATACTCTCCAAAGAAAGCTTAGATGTCTGCCGTCAAGTCTCTACACGTTCACCATCTATCGATGGAGCTTCGCTCGGGATTGCCATGAATGTACTTCGAAGGTTTCCCCGAATTTGACAGATTCTACTCTCATGATTTCCCATGAGGCACTCAAATTCAATCGCTACTGCGACTCTGCGTTTAAGTCTCCTGTGTCTACCAATTCCACCACCGGAGCACTATTATACATCTCTTTTCAAAGAACGGTTTGATATCATCAGACATCAAAGTATTTGCTAATTTTGGCTGCACTTTGTAGTTACCGATTTACTCATTATACCATAGATATCCCAAGTAAAAACAGTAGGTTGCCTAAATGCAAAACCGGTACTAGCAACCGGGGTAATCGTAACCAAATTCGAGATTAAACCAATTTCAGTTACTTAGGAGATTTTACTTTTGGGTATTCCCAAATTTTCAAGTCCCCTGTGTCTACCAATACCACCACGCGAGCATTGGACGTGTATCTTTTGGTAGCTTCCCGGTTGGGAAGTTGGAATCTACCACAACAGATCAAGATTGCAAGAAAAATTAGATCGGTTTGGAAAAAAAGACGAGCCCATAAGTTCCCATGATCATTGGTGCTGACTAAAAAACGTTCACAAATGCGACAAAATATATTGCTAGGCTAGAGTGGTTGTTCCTAAGGGGACTTTTTTGTTACATCAATACCATGAGTGCCACTTCACATTCACGATAAAAACCTCTGCAAAACAAGAACTAAAGGGAGTAGTAAAAGCACGAGCACGCTTCTGGAAGTTTTCGTCGTTAAGCCGGTCACTCCGCAGCTAATGATTTCCTGGGATGGCTCTAGATCCTCGTTGGGATATAAATAAGTCAGTCCTGCAATGTCATCAGCACCTAGGCGGAGGGCCAGATCTCTTCTTAGATATCCCATAATAGCATCGGGGTCACTGTGATTGTGACCTAGGCCCAGGCAGTGACCGATCTCGTGGACCAGAATAAAGGCTAAGGTGTTGGCTGAGGCTCTGCGATTGTTAAGAGAAATGTCACAATCATAGATAATCCCGTCTTCATATAATGGCAGCGCGGCGGCAGCTGCGACAGAATTCAAGTTGCCTATAGCTATGGTGTGGGTGCTATCGTTGCGATCTATCTCCGCTGTTGCATCCATGGTGAAGTTAAATGTTATATAGCTTGTAGAAACCCGAGCCCAGGTATTGAAAGCCACTTCCACAATTTTCAGAAAGAACTCTTCATCGTCCAAATCTTGGAAGATACCATTAAGAAATAGATGCTTATTATAAAGTTCAGGGAATTCATCGCTTACGATAAAGCTGACGGTGGGTGCTGCTGATGAAATATCTAATTTAGCCTTGCTGGGGCCACTGATCAAAACAAATGCGCTGGCCGGGACGGAGTAAAAAATAGCCGTTACAATTAGCAATACTAAAACCATTTATAAAACCCCAAACGCAGTATATAGGGGCTGATCAATGTCCCTCTTCTGGTCAAACCAAGACTTTGACTATACTCAAGATTAAGAGCATAACCGGCATCCGTACGGAATAGCTCCATACCAAATATGGCATAAGGCCCTGCTCCTAATCCGTTGGCATCGATGATCAAGCCTCCTCCTAGCTCTAACAATGATCCCCAACTGCCGTAATAGCGCTTTCCTAAAGTAAGTCCGGATATGTTGATATTAAAGCTCATGAGCTGTTGTGTCAGGTAGGTAAAGCCCAAGTCGGTACTTCGCGGAGGGATGCCGAGGCTATTAGGACCCCCGGATCCCGTAGAAGTTGAACCTGCTTGAACTCCCAAAGCGTTAGCAAATACTGAACTAGGGGTCATCAAAAAAAATAAGCCAGCTAAAAAGTAGTACACTATTACCATGCCCAACCACCTTGTACGGATATGCTTTGGCGCCTCGCTGTCGTGAGTAGCAAAGATGCATATCCTGCCGGATAGAGATGGCTTTCCCAACTCAATCGCCATAAAGGCGACCACGGACTCCAGTATAGACCCAAGGCAAGTCCCCAGGATTCAAAGCTATAACTTGCAGCGGAAAAATCCTCTATGGGTAATGTCATGGATTTTTTCATGTAACTGGGACCTATACTGCCACGTAACCATTTAAGCTTCATATAAGGAAACGAATATCCTAAGCTGGTGATATGGGATCTTGAGCGAATGCGATCGATATCCTGTCCGTAGTAATAGCTATTGAGTATTAAATTTTCCCATTCTAGGGCAAGGCTGATAGCAGGCCTTTGGCGATCGTCTCCCTCCTCCATACTGGTAATACCAAAGAGAACTTTACCTCCATAGCTTGTGTCAGGACTAAGCAAAAGAACTAAGCAACTGAGAAGTATCCGCCGATAGAAGAGTCGAAGTAAAGGATGGTGTCCTTCAAGGATAGTAATGTTCAATAATTTACGATCGTTAAGGTTTGTCATGTTTAATAAAAATCCACTGATAGATGAAAGTATTGAAAATCTTCGACCTCTCGATGTGACTGCACTCAAAGGGTGTGTTACGGACTTTGATTTATTTTTAGACATAGCGGGCAAGCCAGTTCTTTATGCACGGGGCTATTATGAATGGTCGCCTGCAGAAATCGAAAAGCTTAATCACGATGGGTTTAGTGTGCTCTTTTACGAGAAAGTCAATCACGATAAGGTGAATCATTTGCGAAGTGCGCGCCCTATGGAAGTAGGAAGCATGATTATGGAGTATCAGGACGGTGACACGAAGATTGTCGATGAAATTATAGATGGTTATCGCGTTTGGCTTGAAAAAATAGGCTTGCAAGGTGAACTCCAGACAAAAGCACTTGCGGTTACAGAACATCTGGAAAACACAATCACAATGGACAGTCGCATTGTGAAAGGGTTTATTGAACTTAGCCAGCATGATTCTTATTCATTTTACCATAGCATTCGTACGGCTGCCTACGGGGCTGCTATTACGCTGGAAATGGGCTCTACTACTGATGAGCAGCATCTTCTTGATCTGGTCTATGGCTGTCTTCTCCACGATCTAGGTCATGTTAAAATCGACCCTGCCATATTAGAAAAGCAAGGTAGTTTAACTGCTAGTGAGTGGGCTGAAATTCGCCAGCATTCTCGCTATGGTATTGAAATTCTAGAGGATATTCCTCTGAGCAAAATAACAGCAGAAATCATTCTCCATCACCATGAGAGAGAGGATGGCGAGGGCTACCCCCATGCCCTCAAAGGTAAGGAACTGATTCAGGAAGTACGGGTTGTCGCATTTTGTGACGTATTTGATGCTTTAACCAGCCCGCGACCTTACCAGAAACAAATGGCGTTTGAAGATGCCTTTGAGTTTATTGAAAAAAACCTTTTGGAGTTTGTTGATAATAAATCATTTCAAGCTCTTGCAAGGATTTACCGCAAAGCTAACATCAAAGCTATTGTGTAATGGAAACGATTTATGACGACATTTCCAAGACTTTTCCTTAGAATCCGAATAGTTGTCTTGGAGGTGTGGATTGAATTGCTGCAAACAATGGTATTTATTTGTTATTTTGTTTTACATGATGCCGCTAAAGAGTCATGCTGAGCCAGTTGACATCTCAGGTGAGCAGAACCTTGAGGAAACTTCGGAATTAGGATCTCAAGATCTTTTAGATCTTTCCCAGTACGAACTCATTAGGAGCAGTAAGGGTGGTATTGGCATAGGAGGGGGAGCAAACGCCCCATGGCAGCTTTACAGTCTGTCGGTTTTTTGGCCGCATTCTAAAAGCAGGCACTGGAATGTTTCCATCGGTGGTGGTGATTTCACATTATCCTCTAAAACGGGAGGTAAAACTGTAAATATTGAGACGGTTAGCCGCAGCTTCTTGTTTAGTTCGCGACACTATTTTACAGAGTTTGCACCATTTTTCTATGAGCCTTTACTTGGTCTGAGTTTTTGGGATGGAGACATCAGACCCCAGGGAAGCGATAGTGTTATCGATACGGCAGCAAGCTCGCTATCAAGCGACTTTAGTCACAGAGGGATCACTCTGGGATTTAAAACCGGTATCCAATGGTGGTTTCAGGATCATTTTGTGTTAGAGCTAGCCATTTTGCAGTTTTCCTACTCCTTTCTCATTCAGGAATCGTACACAAACAATACCCATGATGTTCGTCAAAGTGTTCGGGAGCAGCTGCAAGGGCCAGTTTCTTGGTCGGGAATCAACCTGAAGCTAGCGTATAGCTTGCGTTAGCTCGCTAATTGTTTGCGTGAAGCGATTAGATTCTTTCCAGAATGCTTTGCTTTCGATAAGTTTTGTTCGGCATCAATAAGCAGTTCTTGGATATTCGATAAGTTTGATTTGCGCGGATGGAAATAGCCAAGGCCCTGGGAAATAGTAATCTTGCGTCTTTGATAATCAGGGCCATAGTATTTATCGGTGACACAGTCTTTGACTCGTTTTGCCAGTACGAGGGCTCCCGTTTCATTGGTTTCTGGCAGAATACAAATAAACTCCCCTCCCCAGCTACGTCCCAGTAGATCCCCTGTTCTTAACAAACCTTTCAAGTCAGAACCCAGTTGTTGGATAATTTTTATGCAGGTCTTTGGGCCTTCCAGGTGACTGATTCCAATGAATTCGTCGATACTGATGAGGAGGATGGTAAGAGGTATGTCGAAGCGATTTGATCGTTGAAACTCAGCTTCCAAAAGAATATTCATATAGGGCAGATTGTAAAGTCTGGTAATACTATCTTGGGATTCCAATTCCCTGACCACACCTTGGGTAACAGCTAGTTTCGATTTTAAACCACGGACAGCGTCTTCTAATCTCTTAATGCGCAGTGAAACCAGACAGTATTTCTCAAGAGTTTGCTGAACTTGAGAGCTGTTAAGGATAAAGTCAGCTCGCGTTAACTCCTGTAACTGAGATATATCTTTGCAGTCTTCCGATGCGATAACTATAATAGAAAAATAATGATGAGCAACATTGTCATTACGGATACCGTTAGCAATTTCAATTGCCGAGGAGTCGATAATTTTTTCGTCAATAACTATGACCTCGGGATCGAAATCATCTATTAAATCGAAAGTACTATCGAGGGTTGAGGATGTTTGGGTGATATATTGCTTAGTTAGTAACTGGTGATAGGTCATAAGGTTTTCTGCCGAGTTGGCAATAATCAGGCAACGACCCAGCTTTCCGTTTCCCATTTTTTCCTCAAATTCCAAGTGTTAGCTAGATTTTTTTCGGAAGATTTAGGCAAAGGTTTAGGATTTCTAAGGGAGATGTCTAGCATCTCCCAAATATTCAATTAGTGTAAGTAGCGTTCCCGAAAGGGGCGGATGGCGGCTTCAAGCTTAATGACATCACTGGCATCAATGGAGTCGTCCAGGTTGAAATGACTAGGATTGCTATAAAATATTGGAGTGGGCCAGTGTTGGCGACGATGTTTTGCTTTTCTCTTTGATTTGCAACGATGAAGCTGGGCTTCGATTTTGCCACAAAGAATATCGATAGCACTATACATGTTATCACTAGATGCTTCGGCGAAAACACGATTACCATTGGGGGCTGTAAGGCTACAATGTATCGAATGTTGGCTACCATCTAGGTAAAACGTCAGATGAATTTTTTCTGGAGCCCCAATGTACTTACAGATACGGTCGGAGAGTTTGCGTTGTGCAAGGGATTTGAGAGATTCGCTAGTGTCCATTTTCCTAAAATAGAACAGAAAATCCATACGGCACCTCATAAAAACGATATTAATGCTCGTTTTGGGAAAAAGATTCCCAAAGCTAAGGTGAATGTCAGGCGCCTTGACTTGCCTCTATATGAGCATAGATTTCAATTTGATGCGATTAGAAATTTTTCTCAATTGGTACATTTGCTTGGTACAGAAATGTAGGAAGAGGAAAGACCTCTTCCCGTGAGCCACTTTTAAAAATAGAATTCAATATAGTGATTTCAGATAAGTATTTGCTCTCAGCTAATAATGTTGCTGCATATTCTGTTTAGTTACATTCAGCAACATCATTATCAATATTAAACTCGGCGCACCACCAAGCTATATAACCAGCAGCATTTGAGGGACTTGATACATTTGGATGGTTTGCACCTCTGCTACCTGGGGTAGTTTGACTCATGTCATAACCCTTATTATTTGTGGGGCTGAGGGGGGCGTTGCTGCCTTCTATAGGGGTAGCAAGATCAGGCCACAGTTCGTCATAAGTAAACGCAGAAGTGTGACAATTACAACCTGCCCCAAAATTTATGCCTAAACTCGCTAGACCTGGAAATTTGTCATTCTGTTTATAAGAAACAAATCTTTTAGGAGAACCTCCCAAAAGAACTTCTTCTCCTTTTTGCAAAGCGTATACATAAACTTCACGTTCTCGGTTATTTAGCATCTCATCTGTGATCTTGATCCTAAAGCCATGTTTACCAATATCAGCTCCATAACTATTCTCTGCCAGAGCAGGTTGCACTGTTATTGGTGTACCTGTTTCTTTGGGCCCGTCAATGTAAGCAGTCACCGATAATACTTCATCAGGATCATTTACATCTTTTGCAAAACCGACAATATCGTGTTGGCTTGGACCTGAAACTTCAATTTTTTCCATTAATCCTAGGCTTGAAACAGCATTTGCAAACTCAATTTGATACCACTCGATGGCTAGAGCACATAAAGGAGCTTCTTCATTGCGGCATATAACTGTACCAGGGTGAGTCTCACCATTTTTCATTGGTCTTCCAAGCATAGGACTGATGAAGCCATTATCGTTTGAAAAATTGCCTTTTTTAAGTAGAGCGAACATTTTTCCATAATCGTAAATAGCTTCATCACTAGGATTGGATTGGTTTAGTATTTCACGAGGAGCATTATGGCAGTTTAAACAGTTTTCTGAGGAAGCTTTGAAAGCGGCAACTATTTTACCACTAAAGAATTCTTCACCTTCTTTGGTACCTTTTTCATTTTTAGCAGGTTTTGACGGATTACCATCAGAATCTGTACCAGAAGGGTCATTCCCATCAGGACTCCCTCTACCCCCAATAACCTCAGACTCTACTTGAGGTGAGCAGCTTGCAAAGGTAAACGCGAAAACAATACTCAGAAATATCTTCCAATTTCGTAAAGGCCTCATGTCCAATTTTCCCCTTTATTTAACTAGTTGCCTTCTATATCGGCATAGTAGGTATGAGACTTGAGTTTAAGATAAGTCAAATTGTAGTTTTTTATGTTAAAATGATATTTTTGTAAGAGAATTAGTAAGATAGAAAAATGCTAAAGTTTTACTCCTTAGCTGCCGACCATAGCACCCTCTGGAGGGCCAGAAATATAGTTTGCATGGTCTTAAGGAGAAGGTAGAACAAATGATACTTTTTTTGCTAACTTTTAAGAGCGAGAGTGACTATGGGTAATTTTTCAAGGAGCCTTTTTTTAGGATTGGGCTTAACCGGTCTAGGTTTTACAGGTTTAGGTTTAGCTGCAGCCGATAAAGTAGAGAAGAAAGCTGGAGAAAACGAGTCTGTAACAGGTACAACAACAGCAGCTAATCAAGTAGGGGAAATGGAGGAAGCTGCTTCAAATTATCCTCAAATGCCCACGGAATGTAAAGCTGGAGAGGCTTATCGTAAGGTATGGATCGAGTATGGCAATGCTCAGGGTCAAAAATGTAAGGTGAACTATATTAAAGACCAGCAGCCTGCAAAAATTTTGTGGACAGCAGAAAATGATCCAGATTTTTGCGTAACTAAAGCCAAGGGGCTTATTAATGAAACCTTAGCAGGGTTCAACTGTACCGAGGTAAGATGAGCTTTGTGGGGGGGCCTCACACAGAGGCCTTAATCATCCATGCTCGTGCAGGCTTTATCGATTTAGTTCCAAGGCCTTACAATAACCATGATCACGATGATAATCATGAGCAGTGTAGGAATTTCATTGAGTATTCTGAATTTCTTTCCAGAAAAAATTTCTTTATCTTCTTGAAAGAGCCTTACCTGCTTCGCAGCCGTCATGGTTGACCCGGTCAGAGCTATCGCAGCTATCAGCTTGACAATAAACCAACTACTTTGCAGCAAACCGTGATTCAAAGCTATCATAGTGAGTCCCGCAGTCCAGGCTACGACCATGGCAGGTATAGTGATGGCCTTTAATAGGCGTCGTGACATAGTCTTGAGCAAAGTACGGACTGTTTCGTGGTCATTACCATTTTCACTAGCGTACACTAGCAGGCGGTAAAGGTATAAAATTCCCGCCATCCAGCTGATAATAGCAATAACATGCAAGGCGAGAATGGGGCGATACCAAGTCATCATTCATTCATTCCTTCTGAGGTGATACGGGGTGAAAGGCACAGGCTTTTTAGACGGGATATACAATCTCTGTCAAGAAACTCATAGGGAGACTTACTTTTTAAATGGCTGACTCTATGGGTTAGCTTCTCCTTTACGCTCGGGTTGGCTGCAGATAGCGGTAGTTTTTCGTGGCTGCAGAACTCAACCCATAGAAAGCTGTTGCTATGGTAGCTATAGGTGACAATAGCTTCCAAAATTTCGGCATAGCGAGGGTCCCAAAGTTTGTCCACTTGCTCAACAAAAATGGCAACAGGCTCCTTGGTTTGTTTAGGAAATAAATCCCCGGCTTTAGCCCGACCTAGGGTAATTATATGGGAATAAATTCCAAATCGCCAGGTACAAGCCATGGCCATGGACCAAAGATGGGAAGGTTGAGCCAGCTTTCCTGAGATGACACTTCCTTGGGGGCGATATCCCTTGATGGTGTCACTGACATGCCTGAGTATGCCAGCATTCTTTGTGCCGCTTGTTAAAACACACTGGGAAGCCTGCGGACCCCAGCTTTTCTGGAGTTGGTCGATGATACCTTGCGTCCGTCGTAACCTTTTGCGAAGCCCACAGCCGATAACCATATTTTGCTTCGGGTCTTGCCTATTACCTAAGCCACCGCAACAAGGGAAGAGGTGGGGTTGCGGGACGACTTTGCCGTCGTGCCATTCCAATCCAAAGAGAATGCCGTTTAAGATGGAATTTTCAAGGGATTTCAGGATGCATTGGCGCCGTCCAATCAAGAGTGCTGGCCTCGCTCAATGCTTTTACTACTGGGTTTCTGCTGCAGTAATCCAGCTTTGGGAGTAAAGAACTGCTTACGAAAATCTTCACCAGTGAGTTCCATGAGTTGGCTTGTTTCTACAAGTCGTGAGTAAATTCTTTCACCGATTCTCTTCTCCAGACTTTCAAATCGATCTAGATTGAAGCTGCCAAAAGACTCTTGGGATAAATCTTTCTGATGCATAGGGACTTGTTTTTCAGGCTTTAATCCATAATTGGTAGAGGCGACAACAACTTTGTTTTGATTGTAGCGACCCATAATAATCTGGTCGATGATCGACATCTCCCAATCGCTACTGCGGCCTTTGCCAAGTTCATCGATAAACAACACGTCAATGTCAATCAGTGGTTTCAGAATGTTAGCGTCAGACCTAGAGTTGGAGTAAGCACTTTTGATTTCGTTTAGTAACTGAAAGAAGTCTACAAACTTAACCGACAAGCCACGAGCGGCAAAGTTTTTTGCGACTGCAGCCAGCAAATAAGTTTTACCTACACCAACGGGACCCCCTAAGAGTAGGCCTTGGGGAGATCTAGGTTTGAACTCTCTTAACCAAAGGGCAATACTGTGGAGAACTTCACGACCGTTCCCCGTGAAGTTCGAAAAATTATCTAATTTAGCTATACCATATCTGGATGGTATTTGGGCATGGTTGAGTATACTCACGATACGTGCGGGGCTCGGTGTACGGCAAGGAATGGAGACCCTATCAACAAGATGGCGTACTTTACCAAAGCAGGTCTTGCATGACTCCACGCATTCACAAAGGCTTGTTTGCAGATATGCCCCTTGTAGGTGGTGCTTGTAGCCGATACCATCACAGCATTGGAGCTTTTGAGCAATAGCACAGTAATTCTGCTCTAGTATTTGAGGATTTTGCTTTTGATCCGACAATAGCTCTTGGGTAAGTTTTCGTGTAATTCTAACCATGATGGGCCCTACGCTCTCAAACTGAGTTTAATTAGTACACAACATGAGGATAAGAGGAAAGGTCTTTTCATGACAGTCAAAAATTGCAAGGTTTTAGGAGAATCGCAGTATGCTGGTACTGACATGTATGAAGGAGTTTTGCTGATAATTCCAGCCGCGGCAAAAAATAATCCTATAAATTACAGTGAGTTACTTAAAGATGTGCCTAAAGAAGATTGGGCTGAATGTATCGAAATCATTGGTAAGCGTACCAAGATAAAAGCCCAAGGAGGGGAAATCCTTGCATGGGACTATTCTCCTGCTTTAAGGGTTTGTACCCTATTTTGCGACCCAAGCCAGTCCATGTTCACATTATTAAAGGGCTGTCGCCAAGCGCTACAGAAAGTAAGTGAAAATGGCGTAAAGAGTATTTTGGTAGATCTAAGGTCCACCAGCAATAGCTTGGACATTGCCGATGCTATAAGTGCTGCTCTAACGGTAAGTAATTACAAGTTTAAAAAATACGGCGAATCTCAAGGTGAGCCAGAGGAGCCTATAAATATTGAGATATTGGTGCCCGATGCCAGCCTGAATGGAGCGCAGCAAGTTGTAGAGCACAGTTGCAAGGTCGCGGAATCCACAAACTTCGTTCGACAATTAACGATGAGAGCCGCCAATGATCTCACGCCACAGCGCTATATCAGCGAAGTTCAGGATCTTGCACAAAGCTGGGGTACAGCGTGCGAAGTATACGGCTTCGAAAAGTTGCGGTCTATGAATGCTGGAGCTTTTTTGGCAGTTGCTCAGGCTTCTCCCGCAAAAGATGCAGGCATCGTCAAGCTGGTTTATAACCCTGACTCAACCCATGGGCATCTGTGTTTTGTTGGCAAAGGAGTTACTTTCGATACAGGTGGTTGCAATCTGAAGCCTGCCAGTTCCATGTATGGAATGGAAAGAGACATGGCTGGCTCTGCAGTAGCCCTAGGTTTATTTAAAGTCGCTGTTGAAGAAGGTTGGCATGAAAAGGTGAGCTGCTTTCTAGCCATCTCGGATAACTTAGCTGGCAGTACTGCCTACCGACCTAACGATGTGGTGACAGCTATGAGTGGCAAGACCATTGAGATTATCCATACCGATGCCGAGGGTCGGATGTTGCTGGCTGATACCTTATATCTTGCTAGTCAAGATAAACCTGATCTTATTATCGACTTTGCTACTCTCACAGGGGCATGTGCAGGAGCTATCGGTAGTAGTTACAGCGGCGCATTTACTAATAATGCTGAGCAGTTCCATAGCAGATTGGTAGCTGCTGGAAAGCGCTCAGGGGAAAGAATTTGGCCGTTTCCTCTGGATGAAGACTTTGGCGAATGCCTTAAGTCTGAAGTAGCTGACATCAAGCAGTGTCGCGTCAAAGGGGGGGTCGATCATATTGAGGCAGCCTACTTTCTGAAGGAGTTTATCGATCATGGGGTTCCTTGGATACATATCGACTTATCGGCAGCAAGTAACTCTGGAGGCTTGGCGCATGTAGGTACTGATGTAACGGGGTACGGCGTGCGCATTATTTCCGAATTCCTAAAGAACAAAACTTCTTGATAAGTTCCCTATCTACGGGGTCATTATTCACATCCCGGTGTAGCTACCAGCGGGGTTTATAGAGCCAGTCAAACCCACCACGACGGTGGGTAATGGCATACTTGGCTCCGTCCATAGTTATATTGACGACAGCCTTTTGCGATCCGGATACGGCGTTGATCCACAGCAGGTTCCCCCATAGGAAACAGATAGCTAGTAGGATCGATAATCCCCAGAATTTCTTTGGTGCGCAGTCCCACCAGTGGGGCCTGTACCAGAGTTGGGAAAAGTAGAGTACGGCTAGGGGAAGAGCAAAAAAGCCATAAAACCAGGATCTCTCCATATCAAATTCATCGGATATCCACAGGGTTCCATAAAAACCCAAGCCTAGGTAAATGGAAAAGAGCACAAAACAGTAGATACGAAAGCCGCGATCTTGCCAAAGCATATCATCCCCCCTTTTCTCTATGTTATGCGATTTTCTGGGGAGGGAACAATACTAGCAAAATTTGATATCGCAGCAGCCTAGATGAAAAAACTGCGAGTTTTCTCCTCGAATATGGGGGTCTACAGAGTAGTAGATCTCTTTGCCTTTGCGCTTTGCAATAACAAGAGATTCGGCACGTAGGAGGCTCAAGTGATGGCTAAGCAAACTCTGCTCAATGTTCAGGGAGCTGGCTATCTCGCTGACGTTTAGGGACTGATGGTAAAGGAGCTTTAAGACCTGCCATCGGGTTTCATTGGCAAGAAGTTTGAAACGGCGCGTACTAACATCGTTTGACATGGTGTAATACCTTATATGACTCCCGTGGACTATGGTTCCACTGTAAGCTTATAGGAAATTTTTTCCTATCAGGCTAGCTCTCAAAACAACCGAGATTCAGGAAAACTTCTGATTTAAGGTGTGCCATGAGCCTGTTCTCCACTTTAGTCCTAATCTTCTTCGCTTACTCGAAAATGCTATTAGCTAAAGATGGGGACCCTTTACCTTATTTGAAGTTAGTAGGTGTTATTGTGCACGATCAGAATATTCTGGAAAAAAGCATACTTGTGATTAAAGATATGCGAAATCAGAAGACACTTACGATTGTAGGACAAGCCACCATACCAGGCACTTCCTTTGTCTTTAAAGGGCTTTTCAGGGACCATATTATGGTGAGTAATGGAATAGAGTCTAGGAGAATCAATTACATAGAGAAACAAAATTATAAAGAGACTATCGCTGAAGTGAATCAACTGGATCAATTGGATGCTGACGCTATCGTTGCTAAGACGAACCTAACCTGGGAGAAGCTGGAGCAGCGTGCTGAGACTTTGGGTTTAGATATTCTACATCAAAATAGCTTAGAAAGAGAGAGGGATGAGGGCTGTGTAGAGGACTGCGAGGAAAACCAGCCAGATGATGAAACTGAGGAAGTCACCCAAGATGATTCGGGAAATAGCGATGAACTTATAGACTTTCCAGAAAATCTAGATGAAATAATTGAAAGCAACTAGGAAACCATTTGATTTCAATGCTTTTATGACATATAATCCGCATTACTCTAAGCGAATATGATAGATAAATTTGTGATTAGAAGACTCTTGGCCAGCTAGCCATGCCGTGCTATTATAGGAACTAGCAATAATTGGCGACTCCTAGTTTTCTAGATACGCATTAAAGGCTTCTTTTATAATTAAAGAAGCCTTTTCTTTTCAATCTGGTTCTTGTTATCAGTGAGGGTCGTTATACCAACCCTCTTCGACGCGGCGTTGATGAATGATCGCCCAGGCTGCGCCTGCATACAGCTTGCCATACTGTAGAAGCTCTGGGTCATCCATACTTCCCTCAGCCTTTATGACTATATTAAGCTGGTCGACTTCTTTAGCTTTTTCCAAAAGTTGGGGGCCATCCTCTTTGGCCTGGTTGAATGTATCGTAAAATACTACCCCGAACCTCTTTAAAATGGTTTTATGCTCACTAGGACTTTTGTCTTTCGGAGCGGGACTATTTTTTGTGCTACGACCTTTATTATTTGGTCTTCTGCGTCTTCTGCTATTCCCGCGCCCGCGATCCTTGGAGCGTTGATTATTTTGATTCATGAAACCCTTGCTATAGTCCTTGGCACTACCAAAAAGAGCGTGCACTTAGCATTTACGATTACTGTATCTACAATCTTAACAATTGTTGAGTCGGTCTACCACCATGTCAATAGCAGCATCTATCGACAGGCGCTGCTGATCAGTGGTGTCGCGGTCGCGGATAGTTACGGTATCATCTGTAATGGTTTGTCCATCTATTGTAATACAATATGGTGTACCAATCTCATCATGCTTAGCGTAACGCTTACCTATGGCTTGGGCCTCGTCATAATTAACAGTGACCCCTTTAGCTCTTAATTTTTTTACGACTTCGCGGGCTTTTTCTGGATGGCCGTCTTTTTTCATCAGGGGAAGCACCGCAACTTTTATCGGAGCTAGGCGTGGATGCAGCTTTAACACAACACGAGTTTTTTCTTTACCGTGCTTATCAGTACCCTTTTCTTCGGCGTAAGCATCGAGAAGAAAAGCTAAAATACTACGAGTTAGGCCAGCAGCAGGCTCGATAACATAGGGTGTATAGCGCCATCCTTTCTTACCGGTCGTGGGATCTTCCTTATTAGGTTCAAAGTAGCTTAGTTTTGCTCCCGTAGCCTGACTGTGACGGCTCAAATCATAATCGGTCCTGGAGGCTACACCTTCTAGTTCATCAAAACCCCATGGATATTCATATTCGACATCGTAGCAATCGTCTGAGTAATGAGCCAACTCATCGCTATCATGTTGGCGTAGACGGAACTTAGCGGGAGAGTTTGCATATTTTCTGTACCAATTGAGACGCTCGTCTTTCCAATAGTTGAGCCATTCCTGTTGGGTACCAGGTTCCACAAAAAATTCCATTTCCATCTGCTCAAACTCACAGGAGCGAAAAATGAAATGCTCGACCACAATTTCATTGCGAAAAGACTTGCCTTGCTGGGCGATTCCAAAAGGAACTTTTAAGGATGATGTCTGCAGTACATTGGCAAACTGCACGAACATCGCTTGGGCTGTTTCTGGGCGCAGGTATACCGTAGTGCTGGAAACGGCTTCATCTAACTTTTTTCGTAGGTCTTCTTTGCTGAGATCCTTTCCCTGAATGTCCTTAATGAAAGCATCAAGGGGATCGACAGGACCTAAGGACGTTTTAAACATGCCGTTAAATTGGCGTTCATCGCTAAAATGGGGAGAACCACAAACGGGACATACGTAGCCCTTGTCAGTGACCTGCCCTGAAAGTTCTTTGCCGCCTTTTTTACCACCTTCAATATAGGTAACCAACTCTCCAGCAGTGGCCTGGGGAGCCTTATCAGCGCGAAATCTTTCTTTGCAATT
>JBNKNM010000033.1:0-38874 GCA_050293845.1 Pseudobacteriovorax sp.
AAAGGAATGAACTCAATTGATTCATAGAGTTCATGAGCGGAACGGGTGTAAGCTTGAGTAGGACAACAAAAACCATCATCTCCGCAAAAATAGTTGTAATACTAGCTCCAACCCCTCCTCCCCCCGCGTGCCAATAATCGACTCCCCAAGGAATCATAAAGAAGTTCATGACTGTATTAAGTAGAAGACTCGCCATAGTAGTTAACACCAAAGCTTTACCACTACTAATAAGGTTTAGTAGTATTGATAAAAAAACATTCATATAGGTAAATAACAAAACAGGGGCCAGTAACATTACTGCTCTTGATGCTGGCAAAAAGTCTTTTCCAAAAAGCAAGAGTACAAATTCATTAGCAAAAGAACACATAATGAGTGCCAAGAGCCACGAGGCGAATATGAGTACGCTATAGATATTAGCGGAAAAGCTAAAAAACTGAGAGCGTTCACCAGCATAAACTTTAGACAATAGCGGCATAATCACTGACTGTAGCAGTGGTACTACCATCATGAATATACCTTTAAGTTGCTGAGATGCTCCGTACCATCCCACTTCTTTGAGATTAGCAAGTCGCTCAAGCATAGCAACATCTATGTTTCCATAGAATGAAAGAAGGGCACTGTTGATAAAAAAAGGCAAGCCAATGGTTAAAAATTCACGACAGTGTTGAAAAGAAAATACACCTTCAAACCAGCCTAATGCAATAGATTTTATGATATAAGCTAGCAGTGTTACAAGCTGTGTTACCAGAAAAAAAATAGCTGCCACAAGTAATTCCGGCCATATAAATAGACCGATACACACTGCAAAAACCTGTAAAATCTTATGAATAATATCCATGCGACTGACAAAGTTTATTTCTTCGGCCGCTATAAATGTAGGTTTAAAAATATCGGTTATTAAAAAGTTAAAAAACTGAAAGCCCCCAACTAATAGAATTACCCATAGACGCTGTCCTACAAAACCAAGGATATAGCTGTAACACCACAGCATCAACCAAAGAAAACAGCCATAGACGATCATAAAACTAAATATAGAGCGGAAAATTTCTTTTGGTTTTTCCGGGTTTGGTGGGATAACTCGATTGATATAGGTATGAATTCCCAGAGGAAGAAAGGTAAAAAATATATAGCTCAAGCTATCTGCATAATAAAATACTCCGATGCTCTCGACCCCTAACACTCTTGGCATATAAGCTTTTAAAATTACTCCAATACCCATAGAAACAACCAATGAGAACCCCAGCTTACTCAAATTGGTAACTAACAAACGGTATATCGATGGCATATAGACCCTTTATAATTTTTTGCTTTGTTCTTTAAGTTTACGGGTAATATTAATAAAATCTACCTACGACTTTTGAAACAAGGAAAACATCTTGCGATATTTTGCTCTATTAATTTTTTTGCTGTTTATTGATAGCAAGGCTCTATCGAGTTCACTTTGTAATCAAAGCGATCTCATTCAATATATTAATACATCTCAAAAGTTAGATCGCAGCACATCACCCCTTGCTTTCGAATTAATCAAGTGTCAAAGCCATAGCATAAAAATGCAAGCTGCTTTTTGGGGCGTATTTTATTTCGAAAGTATCAAAAAAACCTCTTATGCTGTAGAGCTTATTAACAGAGCATTCCCCTATCAAAAAGGTTTAACCGGAAAGCCAGCCATTATATTACGAGCTCAGCGTGGTGATTGGATGCCACTCAAAACCAAGATAGATCAATCAGATCCCGAATATCTGACGGACCTAGAAGCTCATCTTGTTCTGGCACGCAGCTTGGTGTTTGATCGACAGTTTTCTGAGGCTTTAAAGATCTATGAACAATACTTGCAACAGAAACCAAATGATGATTCTATTGATGCTGAATACCTATTTACCCTCATCTGGGCCAAAGACTATGACGGTGCTGAAGCAAGAGCTGTACAACTAAGAAAGTACAGGATTGGAAAGAGGTTAACCCAGTCATTAGACAATGCAGAAAACCTTATATTTCGACTTCGTCAAAATCGAAAAGATATCTTCAACACCGACACAAGAGACTATATGTTCACAGGGCAATTAGCAGCTCAATTTAAAAGTAAAAATTACTCTTCAGGTTCATTTATCCAAACCACTAGTATCCATTTTTACAACCGTATTAATGGAGAACTAGCCATTCATCGCTTAAAGTCATATCAAGACAGCAAGATTCAAGATGGTTTAGAAATTAAAATTCATGGCAGATCTGGTGTTTCTGGACTCCAGCTCAGTGGTGGTGCTGGCTTTCTTTCCCTTGAAGAAGAAGCCATTTTTGGTCGTTTGCAACTAGCTTTTTTACAAAAAATCTTATCTTTTGGCCTTTCTATTGAAAGATATCCTTTAAGTCTTATTTACCCCTTACCCCATAATCAGTCCGATCATATGACAGACAGTATTACCATTGAAGGAAATCTATTTCAAATTATAGACTACAGTACTATTTTTGCTAGGGAAGAGGATAAAAGCTCATATCAACACCACAAGATTCAGTTATCTCTACCCATAATCTCTCAAGGTTTTGCTCAAAGTTTATCGGTTATTTTTCCTTTGAAATATTTCTCTCACCCTAAAGAAAACGTTTACTACCAAACTTCACCGCAATATGCATATGGTGCATTAGGTTTAAAGTATACTTCATCAATATCTTCAGCCATAGATCTAGCAGCTAGAGTCGAGTCAGGTTTGACCTATCTTAATAGCTATGAGACCCCAAAGAAGTATGAAAAACTGTTAAACTCTGCTATTCAGCTATCCATCATATATAACACTCATGAGAATTTTAAATGGTTTCTCAATTTCAAAGCTTTAGATACTGAAGAGCAAGAATATAACTTTTTCTTACAGAATTATACTCAATTTTCAGTCGCCCTTGCCTATGATATCGACTAAGTACAATTTCTTTAGAAATAGAAGGAATGATTATGAATGGCTCACTACTAAACTTTATTGTTATTTTAAGCTACCTGACATGGACTAACTCATGTTGGCATCGCATTCCTGCCATTGATCTATCCTTATTAAAATCAGGGCAAACGTTTGATCGTCAGGGAAGCTTTCGTATAGGGCCGGGAGATGAGCTGAACGTGTTGGTGTACGGTGAAGATAAACTTTCGGGTACTTTTAGAGTTTCACCCACAGGGTTTCTGTCTATTCCTCTTTTACCCACTTTGCAAGTAAAAGGTCTTACCCCATCTCAACTGGGATATAAGTTAAAAAATGCTCTTAGAAAACTCATAAAAGCTCCCAAAGTAAGCGTATCTTTAACAGGAGTCAGAAGCTTTCAAGTATACTTTGCCGGTGAAGTTCAAAGAATTGGTTCGATCAATCTTACCAGTGAAACTAATTTTCTCCAGGCCATCACCTTAGCCGGAGGTTTGACAGAGTTTGCTTCCGGCAGAATTGTTTTGATTCGGAAAATTGGAACCAACAAAACCCAAAGATATGCCACGACCTACAAGGAAGTACTGTCTGGAAAAAATTTCTTAGATCAGGTGACTCTAGAATCTGGCGATATCATCATCGCGGAATAACTTAATATTTACGTTAGTTTTCCGATATCGAGTGATGCGAATTTAATAAATTCATCTATCGAAACGTCGCGAGGAAGATATTGGATATATTTCCACCTTTGAGGTATTTTTGGAAAACTTTTAAGCGCCACCTTCTCTGGATTCTTTTAACAACTACACCTGTTACTGTGTTAATTGCTATTGGTATAAAAAACATAAGCCTGGAATACCAGTCAAGATCGACTACAATATTTGATCCTCGTGATAGTGCTATTCCTTCAAGATTGGGTCAATACCCTGATTTTAGCCAAATAGGAAGCGTTTTCCTTGCTCTAAAAACCGATACGGACATCCTTGATCAAATTGCGGCTGAAGCTAGCTTTCTCATTCCTATATTTAAAGGTATCGCAAAGCCTTCTTATCAAACATTTTTGGCTTCAGTATTACCATCTGAAATTGTTCCTAATTCATGGTTACTTGACGGGCAATTTTATCGACAAATGGTTATCAGAAATATAATTGCAGAATCAATGGAGCTACAAATCTTTCCTGTAAGATATGAATTGTCATTAACGACCAAATCAGTAAACCCTTTAGATGCTAAGCTTTTGAATGAGCTCATTATGAATATTTTTGTTGAGAATCAAATGCAGCAATATTTAGATCTTATCGATGCAAATCTAAAAACTTTTGAGACTTATCATGAAAGCGAAAAAATTAAAGTCGATGGTTTAGCTGAGTTGTTTAATCTTTATGATAAAAATTTTGGAAAAAAAACTGTAAATCTAAGTAGTAAGCAAAAGAAAAGCCTAAAAGATAGGGAACGTAACCTAATTACAAAGATACTGTCAACACAGGCTGAACAGGAACAAACTTTAGCTGCTGAAGTACAAAGAAAACTGGCTCTTGAAGCCGATCTTTCCCGGTTGTTGACTCAAAAAGGCCCCACACACCCTGAAGTGATGCAAAAGTCTCAGGAACTAAGAAAAGTCAGAACTAGCCAAGCTCATAGCATTATTAAGAATAAGCTCAATAGACAAACCCGAAGCCTCATTGAACTCCAGGCTCGTATGAAACATGCCAATATCCCCATAGACACATCACTACAACTTAGGAATTTAACTGAAGAAAGTCAATTTTTTCTGAATCGTCTTGAGCAAACGGTAAAAGAACACAAACTCGAAGTGACAAATATTAGAAGGCAGTTGCAAAATCCCACATCCCGCACTCGATTTCGATTTTCAGTACCTCCGAGTTTTGAATTAGGCCTGTCCAATAAAAAAAATATTATTCAAATTGGTGCGATTGCAAGCTTTTTGCTCATAGGTACCGCTATAGGCACAGTGCTTATCCGGGAATTTAGATCACCCTTTTATTGGGATGGATGGAAGTATCAGCTTGCCCATAAGCAAGCTGATATCCTTGCTGAAATCAATGGCAAAGAACTGACTAAAATGGCAAAACTTAGTACTTCTCAAATGAAAGAACTGTTAACAGAAGCAGATCCCAAAACATCTCGCCAGACAATGAATCTGCAACGTTTGCGAAGAGCTTTCACGAACTTTGACCAACAGAAAATCAAAAGTCTCTATATTTCGACGATGGGTTCTGCTAAATCCTTTACTGAAATAGGCAGTCTACTGGGAAGGCTTGGTGGTATATCGGGAAATTGTGTCCTTATCGATTTGAATCCATTGCAACCTGTATTTCCATCCCATGCCACACGAGATTTACTGGACTTCCTTCAAGGCAAATGTAAATGGCGTGATGTAAAAGTCAAGTTTTCTACTCCCCAGCCATTCGATTTAGTATGTGCAAGGAAACCTTTGGAAAGTCGTTTTTTGATGAAAGATAGTTTTAAAAACCTGATCCATACCTTAGGCAATCAATATGATAGAGTCATCATCTGGGGTTTACCTGGTCCCCTTTTCGTTGAACACGCCATTGCAGCTTCCTATGTGGACATTTGGGTGGAGCTATTGGATTTGACCACGACGCACCGATCTGCTTTAGAGTACCCAAATCATATAAAAAATCACAGAGCCATCCTCATTACTGACTAGGACCTACTTGGAATAAAGCAGGGATCTCGCTCAATATCAGGCCAAGCACTGTAAAGACAAAGACATAACACAAATAGATTAACATGATTTCACCTAGCGTGAATTGGGATGACCTTTTACGCCCCCAAAGACAAGCCGTAACTAAAAATAGAAATAATGGTAGCGAAGCCACAGCTACTCTCCTATAACATTAAGACTGTCTTAAACAACGATATCCAGCCCCCAGCAATAAACCCGCAAATAGTTGATTTCGAGGAATTTGAAATGCTAAATCCGCATAGGTAAAAGCCAAATATTGGGTAAAAAACACCAACATTGGGAGCCCCCAAAAATACCTTTGAAAGCTTATTAACTTCGTACAAATCGCTAAGATATAAGTAAACATCAAACCCATGGCTGCTATAGTTAGCGGCCCGCCATAAGCCCAAGAAGCGAGCATCAGATTATGGGGTATCATACGATAGCGATCATAAACTGCACTAATATCTGGCATGGGAAATACTTCTAGAAATTCTTTACCCGTCCCTAAGCCTGTAAGCGGTTGCGATGCAACGGCAAATAATAAATTGGCATTCTCTAGATCTCTATAACTCGGAGCTTCTTGCCCCCTTTCAGTGACAACCGAAAGGACGGTCTCCCTAAAAAATCCGTACGAACCTGGCCCCATAAATCCCAGCAATAGTAAGGGAGATAGTATCAGAAAAACTAAAGCCAAAGCTTTCCGGTTCCGTAGAAACCAATTCCATGGCAGGGACAGTAAAAAAACTGCAAGACCCAAAAACATCGCCACATAAGCTGTTCGTCTATCGTTCAAAACAAATGCCCAAATAACCGGAACTTGGCTTAACAATACAACTAGTTTCAACCAATGGGGTAGATCTTTTTTTTCTATGAGCCAAACCACTACAATCGACAGCGAAAAAACACAAAATATTGAAAAATAATGGTCTACTAAGTACTCTGCCTCACTAAACATTGAATAGTTTGAATAGTAAATAAATACAGCTTGCATTGACTTCAAAACCATAGCAAGCACTGTAAAACCATATAAAAATTTTAAACTTCTCTGATCTAGATATGCTAAACCTATTAGTGAACTTATCGGAAGAATATGGGCGAATCGCCTCTGGATAAGATGGGTTTGCCAATCACCTCCCGTCGCCAAACCAACCCCCATTGAATAAAACGACACTAAAAAAAAGGCAGAACTGACCAATAACAAAGGCCATACTTGCATGACTTCCAGTGGTAACTGCTGTGTAATTAGTTTGTAGCAAGCAACCATACCTAAAGCGACAATAATAAACTCAATACCTGTAATACCAAAAGACTCATAAAAAGTACTGCCTAACACCTCTGTAAAAGCTTCATAGTTGCGGCCCCAGGCAACCTGTGAAATATCATCGATAATTAAGCCCCAGAAACAAATAAATACAATCGTTATACCAGGTGATATACCCAATATAACTGTTCTTAATAGTGAAATAGCAAGACAAACCCCAAGGGGTAGTGCTGACAAAATGCTATCGGGATTCTTAATGAACAGTACCCCTGATAGAATAGAGCTTAAACAGAACATTGCCAGTAAAGCGTATTCCTTAAATATGTTTGTCATCTACTATCTCCCGATATATAGCCTCGATATGTTCGGCTTTTTTTTCCCAGGTGTAATAGTTCTGAATTCGCTGTACTGCAGCTTCGGCTTTTTCAGCAAGAATATGACGATTATTAATCAAGACTTTTATGATGGACTGTATATCTTCTACCGTTTTTTGCTCATTAGCTATAGGCAGGCGATAACCTGAAGCTTCATCAACAATTTCCCCAGGTCCACCATAATTCATTACAATGGGGACTAAACCTTTGGCCATACACTCTATGACAACCCCACCTCCAAATTCCTTGATGGATGGGAAGACAAGTACATCATAGTTTTCCAATTGCTGAACCAACTGTGCTTGGGAAGATATCCAACCATGGAAACGACAAAACTGATGGTGGTATTTTTTTTCGATGCCTTCACGCTCAGTTCCATCACCAAAAAAATCTAGAGTTATTTGACCCTCTAAAATAAATGGCCAACAAGCCTGCGCCACAAGATGGGGACATTTTAAAGCAACCATCCGACCGACAAACACACATCTCAATTTTTCTTCATATGATTTTGCCTTCAGATCTATAATACGTTCATATTCAATACCATTTTCTGGAGCATATCTGCATTTATACGCATATTTTTGAGGTATTTCTTTTTGAATGAAATGAGAACCGCATAGGATACGCTCGGCACAGGATCTTGTCACCCATATAAACAGGTCGTATTTGTACAACCATCTAATATTTGCCAATACACTTTTTTCTGACGTATCATAGCCTTTCGGCCAAGGAAGGCCTCCATTTAATGGGCCTATAATAAAAGGAATTCTCAACAATTTACAAATTATAGCTATAGGACTTGCTAGAATAGGGCTTACGGGAGTTATCCTATGTACAAGTTGCCAGCTGTACTTTTTATAGTTGCGGAGAAAAAATAGAATAACCTTGCATTCAAACAAAAAATAGAAAGGAATTTTTATAAAAGTGATACTTGCACTCGCATATTCTCCAGCGAATATATTTTTTATAATCCACTGATACAACGCATCGGCTATTCTATTTCTTACATAAAAGCTTTGAAATTGTTTTCCAGATTCTTCTATATTCTCTCGGTTATACTCATGGGTCACTAAGGAAAGGTCACAGACTTTAGATAGATTTTCTACATGTTTCCATCCGACGAGGGGCACACTTGCCCAGTTGGGATTGCACAACTCAGCAATAGCAAGAACCTTCAGCTTTTCCCTCACAGCAGGCCCCCCATGTGGATATAGGCTTTATTTTAGCTGTAAAGAACCCTAAGAGCAATGAATGCCCAGGTATTTAAAACTTTCAGGTATTCTCAAAGAGCCGGAAAAATAGGTTGGCTCGGCAGCTCCAGTACCTAACATCACAGGATGGTAGAGAGTTAAAAACTCTCTACCCCTGAATGAACACGCTTGCCTTAACGGCACCTCAACACTGTCCTGCCCACATTTATTATGATAAACCTTTGTCTTATAATACAAGTCGTTTTAAAATTGATCCACCTTGGTGATAAGTTTCACCCCCAAAATTAACACCATGGAGATTTTATTTTTAGATACTTATATTTTCATTAGGCTTAATCTCAACTTTTAGTAGCCTTCGCCCCCATGCTGGCCCCCCCCTATTCTTGGGCCATGACAAATGATAATTATTTAATTTTATTAAATAATTTCGTATTTTATCCATAGCTCAGTCCCAAGTCAATCCTGGGACATTATTTTCTTTAATATATATAAGTTTCGTACCTTCATTTTCAGACTCGCGAGTGCATGTTCCTTTTTACCCTTACACCTCCTATAATGATGTCATCCAAGCGATAAAGGAAAACTCATGGCATTCTTGATCTTTGCAGGTCTTTTGGCCCTTTTGTTTTACTCACCTGCTGCAGCGGTTGTCACTAACACCAGTTCCTTCGGAGTAGTAGGCACCCACCAAAAAGCTAACACCGATGAAGCGACTGAAGGATTCTATTCTGTCATGTCCCAACGAGCCAGTTGGATTGCACGTACTCCCTTAGAGCATTCTGGAGATATTACCTTCGCGATAATTGGTAACGACAGCGAAAGCAACAGAAGTGCGCAATTCACCGAACGATTTGAATGGAAGAGACGACGCTTGACCTCAGGTATAGTGTTAGAAGCCCTCATCTCTCGGAGTCAGGGGACGGGTTTTTTAAGCCTCAATGACCAATTTGATCGTAACCAAAGCCTACAAACTATTGGGGACGAAGATGAATTGAAGACGACTCAATGGAATGGGCAAGCTAACCTACAGTATAGAATGGCCCCCCAGAGCACAGTTTCCTATGCATTAACTCAGGAGCATAACAATAATGAAAGCTTATCTGCTACTCCCCAGAAACAATCCATAGATTTAGAAAGTCACAGTATTGATGGCAGTATATCTTTAGCTCCTCACATGGGGTTCGCTTTTACAGCAAGACGCGCCATATTAGACATCACACAGGACTCACAAGAGCTTACACTCGATACCCAGCAAGAGGAAATCATATCCCAAGCTTTGCTAGTGCTTCAGCCGACTCGCTTGACGCGCATTGCTGCTGGGGTGTACCAACAGCTAGTAAAAGCTGAGCAAAATCGTATTGTTGCCGTAGGACCTCAGGCAAATTTGAGCCATCAATTCAGCAGAAATACAGCTTTAGACCTGACCTTCACCGCACTCAAGATAAGTTTCGAAGATCAAGAAGAGCTTTCCTTTACGAATAATAGCCTACGATTGAGCCATCAGTTCAATCGTACCAAGGATATTGCCCTTAGCTATGAAAAACGTTTGGATACTGCCAGCGATGTTTATGAGCTATTCAATACCAGGGGGGACGAGCTGCCAATGCAAGGATCTATTTCCGAGTCTTCGCAATTCACCTTTAATCAGCGCTGGCGTCGCCTCACCCATCAAATTGAATTGACTCACACCACACTCTTTAGCGAAAACGACCGCCTGTCATTCCAAGAAACAACGGGACAAAACAGCATTGCACTACGCGTAAGCCGTGAAAGCACTATGGAATATCGATTCAGTTTACGCCAGCAAAAAGACTTTGTTGACGAACAGCTGCCTACCACTCAGATCTTTGGGCTTGAGATGGGTTACAGGTTGGATTTTGTTTGGGAGTCCGATATCAAATCCAGGGGTAATTTGGCGGCTACTTTACAAACAGAGATGCAACGAGACAACATACAAAATCAAATAAGACGCACTAGTATGACCATTAATGCAACACTTTTATTTTGATCCTGAATTGTAAAGATTTTCAAGGGATCGATATTCAATCTTGATGATTTCTAACTCCAGCTCTCCTTTAGGGCGATGGAAAAGAACCAAATCACCTTCACGCTTATTCAAAATAGCCTTAGCTAAAGGGGATTCCCAGGAGATCATCCCCCTGGATGCATCATTCTCACCTACCCCAACAATCATATATTTAGCCTCATTGCCATGCTCATCTAATAGCGTGACCGTAGCACCAAATTCCACCTTATCACTTCTGATAAAACTAGGATTAACGATACGAACATCCGTGATCAAACCAGAGAGGTAACGTAGTCTCTTGTCAATTTCTCGCAGCCTCTTCTTGCCGTAGATATATTCTGCATTTTCAGAGCGATCACCTTCAGCTGCAGCTGTTGCCACCCCTTCCACCACGCGAGGTCTTTCCTCCTCCAGTAGTTGGCGATGTTCTTCAGCAAGAGCTTGATAACCCCAAGGTGTCATCGGTTTTTTTGCTATCATAACCGTTATAACCTAATAGCCCTAGCATTGGTTAGATGAGCAATGGATTTCATCCTGCTTACAAGAGCTCCTGGAACATCGCTATCGATACCCAAAAGTGACATAGCTTTTCCACCCTGCTTGTTCCGACTCAGGTTAAACGAGCTAATATTCACACCTTCTCGTGCCAACTCCACCCCAATATTGCCTATAACACCAGGCTTATCTTCATTCTCAATTAAGATCATATTGCCACGAGGCTCCACCTCAAAATAAAAATCGTTTACAAGAGTCAGGCGTAGATGCATCTCTTCAAAGACAACCCCACCTAAAGTGAGCGCCTCGCCATTACCCCCTTTTAAAGTAACCTTCAGCGCTGAACGATAACTAGTAAACCCTGGGTCCGAGGTTTCGGTGAAGTTGATCCCTAGCTTTTCGAACTCCTTGCTCGCATTTACAAAAGATACAAACCCATCAACAACATGCTTTGCATATCCCTTCATAAAACTAAGCCTAATAATGGAGTTATCCAAATCAGAAATATCACCCCGATACTGAAACATCACTTCGTTGGGATTAAAGTCGAGAATTTGCCCTGCAATTGAGCCTAATTTTTCTGCTAATGTCGAGTAAGATTTTAAGATGGGCTTTTCGATAACCCCGATTTCCGGAAGGTTAACATGGTAATCCACAACCGAACCCTCTATGGCCTTATTAACCTGCTCGACAACTGCCTGACCAATTGCAATTTGAGCTTCTTGTGTCGAAGCTCCTATATGGGGACAGCACCATACTCTATGATGCTGCACTAGTTCCGGATTAGGATCAGGTTCGTTATCAAAAGTGTCTAGGGCAGCACCAGCAATGAGATTTTGCTGCAATGCTTCCAGTAGATCAGACTCATTAGCAATCCCACCCCGTGCTGCATTAATAAAATAACCTTCGGGTCCAAGGTTCGCTAAGATCTCTTTGGTTATCATACCAGTTGTTTCTGTATTTTTAGGTACGTGGACCGAGAGGATGTCTACCATCTGAGCTAATTCCACCAGCGACTTGACCTGCTTCGCACCATGCTTGGCGAAGACACTTTGGGATATATAAGGATCATAAGCGTAAACCTCAGCATCAAAGCCATGGCAAAACTTAGCGACCCGATGTCCTACATTGCCAAGCCCCACCAAACCCACCTTGCGATTCCTGAGTTCGTATCCTGTAAACCGATGGCGATCCCAACCACCTTTTTTCATTGTATCTTGCGCTTCCGGAAGATGCCTCAATGTACTTAATATGAGCCCCAGAGTTAATTCTGCCGCCGAGTTGGTGTTTTTTCCAGGTGTATTCATCACCAAGATGCCCTTTTCGGTCGCGTATTCTAGGTCAATATTACCTACTCCCACAGCGGCCCTTGCGATAATTTTTAACTGATGAGCATGGTCAATGAGATTCTTATCGATGGTGGTTTCACTTCGCGTCACTAAAACATGAGCCCTTTTTAGCTCTTCTTGAAATTCGTGAAATTTACAATCTGGCTTATATAGCAACTCAATATTCTTATTATGCTTGAATGCATGGATCGCAGTATCGTGTAGCTTTCCCGTAATTAGAACTGTGCTGGTCATAGCGCCTCTCAAAAACTAAGAAAAATAGTTGCCTCAAACTATCATATGGCCGGCCATTCTTCTTGGTACAGCCACCAAGAAGTAAATTTTTTTTTCCTACGAACCTACGAATACGTAGATAATAGGAAACACTCATCGCTTAGCAATAGTTTGAGGGATGGTCAATACAAAGGGTTTACCAAGGTGATGCCTAAATCGCGTTCGAAAGTAAATTTTATTATCGACAAGAATGGTTAGATTTTGACTCTGCCCTGGATTTGCCCAGTAGTGCCACATATGGGACTGTGACTTATCTTGAAAAGCTTTAAACCCTCCCACATAAATTTCAGAGCCCTGGGGCAAGGGGCTACCCATCGCCAATTGCGCTGTTTTCCAAGATTTGATGGGAGGTCTTTGGGCCAAAGACTCAGACAGGACGGTACATTCCCTATCCTGCTCAGTACAAGGGGAGTTCAGCATTGTTAAAGCCAATCCTATCGGCTCTCTCTTCAAGCGATATCGTTTTTGGTTGAGCCCGATCACTTCTAAATCACCTTTGGGAAGCCAGAACGAAGGCATACCATAGGTAGCAACTACCCAATAATCGTTCTGACGCACAAGACGATACCTCCTATTGACATGATGCCGGACCATCTTGATCATCAAGTCAGCAGTTTCCTCTATGGTCTTAGCAAAATTACGCAGAAAGGAAAGGCGCTGTCGCTCTCCCTGCCCATTAAGCCAGATAACACTGCCCTTAATAAAACCCACATTGCCGTAATGGGGAATGTAGTGGATATTGTATTTCCAACTTGCATTTCGCGACATCATCAAACCTTCTTCACTAGCTAAGGCAACCATTTCAGGGACTATCCTATTTCCTAATACCCGAGATTGATGGGCTTCCATCAGAGTATTGTAATTTCTTTGGGATGGATTGTAACGGATATCGATCTGATCAAGATGTTGAGTGTCTTGCCTTTCCATGCCCATGGGAGCGCCTGTATTCCTTGGTATTTCCTCTCTCCCTCGACTGGCAGTGTCTTTTAGGTTGGCTCTCGCCTTGATTGCGGAGGAAGGGGATATCTTTGGCGAAGCTTCTTCCACTTTCGGCTTTAACTCCAGGCTAGCTTTAATTTCAGTATCTCCAGTAGGAGATATTTGTCGTGGTATTTTGACAGTCTTATACGCTGTCAAAATAACTCCATTAGAACCTTGTTTCTGCAAAGAAACTTCAAAGCTTACTCCTGGCTTGAGCTTCAAGTAGCGGCGCCACTCGCCGAAAGAGTCTGTGACACCAAACTCTTTATTTTTAATATGAACTTTAGCGCCAGCAATCGGATGTCCGTTCATTGATATGGCTCTAAGTTCTAGAAGAACAAATGGCTTATGGGGTATAGGCTTTGTATATAGGCCTATTCCTATAAAGACCGTAGCAACTGTCAACACAAAAGAAAGCGAAAATATGAGAAGCTTTTTCCATGAATGAGATGATGGCGTCACACGTTGAGATGACGTACGTAAATCGCCTTTTTCAAACTCTTCAAACAAATCAAACGGTTGTTCATAATCATAAATCGAGAGGCGATTAGATCGTGATGATTTCAAGGCGAAGTCCTCCATCCTCCCTTAAAGGGCAATCCATACAACACGGATGCAACAAATAGGACGAATGCGATTTAAGACCTAAGAAAGCATAGGTCTTCTGATGGGAGTCACTATCCTAGTCTAATATTATCTAGGACTTCATAAATGGGAATAAATTGCCCTTCAGGCTCAAAAAAAGCTATCCTGTTCCCATGGCATACTTCGCATTATTGACTAGGGGAGTAATGATGAAAGTGTTAGGAGCTTTAGTGCTGTTTATTTCCTGGCTACCATCGTTATCTTTCGCCCAAAAAACCAAGATTTTACCACCGTCTCCTCCCCCCAAAGTGATCCCTCCTCATCCCACAATTGAAGACATAGAATCTGACTTAAAGCGTAAGCGTATGGAATCACAGAAATACCAACCAAAAAAAGCATCGTCTCCGGAACCATCCAAGCTGGAAGTCTTGCAACAACAGAATATTGATTTTCGCGACCTTCATCTTCATAATCAGGTTGGATTATTTCTACCTTACGTCCATACCTTTGGTAATTTGCGCAAAAATTACCGCATAGAGCCTGGACTTTCATACAAAATCGAAAGCAAAATTACCGCATCCAATTCTTACACGAGATCAAGCATCTGGCTTGGTATCCGATTACAAAGCTTCAATGGTTCTGCAAGCTATAATAATCAAAATGGGAGAGTGAACTTTTTTTATTTTGGGCCAAGCTTTTCTTACCTCTGGCTAATCGCCAAAAAAGTTAAAAAAGATCAAGATTCAAAAGAGGATACCCCCTCCAAAAAAACTCTCCCCAAAAGCCTAGAGCGTAATGCCTTAGTATTCTCCTCTGGAATTGCTTTAATGAACCGATATGCAAGAGTAGGAGAGCAAGAGGTTGGTACCGGTGAACTTGAACAGGTAGATCTTACTCTTGATGGCCCAGGAGTTTGGTTGGAGGGACATTATGTTCAAATTTTTGCCAGCACGATTAGCATTAACTACACTGCTGGCTTGCAAACAGGAGAAAGTAAAATTATTTTCTATTTCTCGACAGCCTTGGGTCTCTGGATTTAAAGGAGCATTGATGGTGAGTGCATTACTGATGAACTCATGCAACAGCACATCAAACCCTCCCCCTCAGGAGCCTTCCTTTGAAGATTTGGATAGCGATGCTCTGGAAAATGAAGGACTAGAGGATATCACTGAAAGCCTGCAAAACAAAGATGAATACCCTACCTTACACCCAAAGGACCTTAAGCCTTGGAGCCTTAAGAGCCTCTTAATGACAGAAAAAAAGCCTGAAGAGGTCAGGCTGGTGGAATGCCGTAAAGAGATGTTGGCTATTAGCAAAAGCTTAATCAATACCGCTGACCTCCTGTCTTCCCAGGGAAAAATTTTTCCCGAGATCAACCAAAACCAAAAGCTTTATCATTGGTGTTTTTATTACGGTATGATGATCGTTGACAGTAAATTAAAATCCGATGCTTTAGGCACAACATTGAGCCAGAAAATTCACAATTTTCATCAAGAAATGAAAGCGTTATGGATACTTGCCACCACACTTTCGAAAGCTACCAATGACCCTCAGTACTTTAATTATCTACGACAACGCTACATCAAAATTTCTGAAGATCACTTTGCAAGACGCCTCAATATCGGCCAAGAAGCTCTGGGGGAAACTTCGCGAAAACCTGCTGGAGAAGTAGATTCTGAGTAACTAGTTGCTACAAGGTAAATTTTACCTCCTGATTCATTGGCATTCTCTCCGAGTAGAGTTTTGCTAGATCAGGAGAGAGCACTATGAAACTTTTTATTAACCTCCTATTAGGGTTGGGCCTTGCCACAAATGGCTTATGTGAGTCAGCTATGTCGTCTCCCACTGGCGCCGCCACTGATCCTTACCCGACACAAAGGGATTTTTCCACGGCGTCAGAACCCAGCACCGTAGCCGACGGACCAACAGTCAGACGATTTCATGAAGTTCTTGAAGAGCTTCTGGTTGAATTTGGTCATGACATCAAAAATGGGCAGATTAAAGCTCTAAAAAATCTTTCTATTAGAAAGACTATGGTAAGTGATACTCTTCCTAAGTCCTATAGCAACTATGTCGAATTATTAGTAGCTGAGAGATTCCGGGAAAACTCACGGATTAAGTTGATTAGCTGCTTGCCTTGCAAGACAAAATCGTCACGTATTATTAATCAAAAGCTAGTCGTTACCTCCCCCCATACAAACATGGAAGAAATGGCCCGAGCGGCCGATCAATTAGGTATCGATTACTTTATGGATATCATCCTGGTCTATCATACAACCCATATGGTATTGGCGTTTCAAATTTTCAATACTCAATCCAAGGAGCTTGTTTGGGCTCGTACTTACAACAGCGAAACTATAAAGAGTCGTTTTCAAAAATTAGCTGTCGACTATAATCAAGTTGTTAATTCAAGAGTTAGCGAAGAATACGTTCCCGAATGGCGTTATCTTGCCGGCTTTGGTGGTGCTAGTATTCCTAATGTCGTCAGCGGTGCTAGAGAATCAAGTATGCTCACAATTCACCTCCGTGGAACAGAGAAATTCAACAATCGACGCAGTGAATTTGGATTATTAACGACGTTGAATCTTTCCACCTCGTCTATATTAAGCGAGTACCCCACTACCGGAAACGCTCAAAATACCAGTACCCAAACACAATCAACAACGGCTACTCCTACACCGTTTACCGCTGCTGTAGGAATTTTTGGAATCTATGGTCATAATTTTTTTGGACAGCTAGAGAACTTCGACAAAATAAGGTTCGGCATCACCTCTGCTATAGGGCTGCACCTAGCTGCCGGTTATCTGGCACCGACTTTGCGCCTTGGTGCTGATGTATTCTTAGGTAAAAAATTTATGATTAGTATTGCAGGTCTATATGTAGGTAATGCCAATATTTTAATCAATAATGAATTTGTGAAAACCGATGGAGGCTCTGGTGGTGACATTACGATTTCTTATAGCTTTTAGTGTAGTAATTAATGCCTGTCAAAGCTCCTCTAAGCATACTTCTTCAGATGACTATCAGGAGATTGTCCAAGGGACAATAAGCTACCCCTTTTATCTCGATACCGACCCTATTGGTAAAAATGGGAATGAGGATAAATTTGTGATCAGAACCATTGCTGGTGGCACTGAATACATTGTAGAAATACCTGATGCCGCCACCGATTATGAAATCACAGTACCTTTGGCCACCATTAAAGGGGGAACATCTGACTCAGATTCGGCATTAAAAAAAGCTCGCAACGCACAGTTAACTGATCGGGAGTTAATAAGTCAATTTCCCCGGCTAGATGCAGCTACAGAGGAAGATAGGATATTGCTTGATAGGGCATTTGGTGTTGCAGAAAATGGCGGCCCTCGTCAAGCTCCCAGCTACACCATAGGGCTTGCCAAACTTAGCAAACTCTACAAACAGACCGACTACGAATTGGCTTTGATTGAAGTGAATAACCTACTGGCCTTCTATCCCACAAGCTCAAGACTGTATAAGATGAAAGGTTCAATACTAATCAAGTTAGGTAATCTAAGGCTCGCAGAAAAATCTTGGATACGCGCATCAGAGCTAGCGCCCGACGATCCTGTGGTTCAGCGTGGCATCACCAGCCTGAGGCAAAAAATAAAAGAAAGGCAAATTATGGCACAGCAACAAGCAGTAAGCCTCCCCGAACCGAGAGACAACCCCCAATAATCAAAAAAACTGCTCACAGTTACGGCGGGGTTTCAGCCGATAGCATTTTTCCTTTGTTGCTTGTATAGCCTTCTCGTCCAAGAGTCTTACCGAATCGACATCAAAACGAAATTGATGGTCATCTTCTCGTTGAACGTAGCCCGCAACTTCGAAGAGATTGGGTGTTTTAACAAGAGTATTTTCTCTTCCAAAGAGACGAACATATAATGGCTTACCCGCCTGAAAGTTGTTCCAACCTTCTGAGCGAGAAATTTTCGAGAATAGTTCTAAGGTATATCCTATATCCGCGTCGCTATATTCTACCACTTCCCAATAGACAACGGTAAAGGGATAATAGGCGATAAGTTTAGAGTCTTCGGGTATAGGTAAATGCCTTTTAAGCTCTTTCTCAACACTTTCTTGCGAATTTATCAGCATAGGACAAGAATTGGTAAACTTAAACTGAACTAGTTTAGGGGCATATTGGCTTCCCTTCCAATCATATTCACCTTTTCCCCCCGTACAAGGAAAACCCAGAGCAGTCCAAGGGGAACCTTTCTTGATCCCATTGGCACCGGTAGTGGTTTTGCATTCATTGAGAAACTTTACAATCAACGCACCTGTTTGGCTGACAAACTGCGGCAAATTTTGTAATTCTTCCGCGAGGGGGACACAATCGGGATCGCCTTGGCTAGGGTTTAATGACTTTGACTCAGAGATACGCTCTTTGGGAATATAGTCCTGAGTATCATTAGTACGCAATTCTTCAGCTGGTCTTATTTCTTGACGGCTCACACAAGACAATAATGCTTGCATCCCTAACAAAAAAAGGACTCCCAGCCCCTTTTTACACATTCCTTCACTCCCCCTAATAAAACATCCGTCTAAAAATAGTATCATGATCAATACTCTTTTTAGTAGCGAGTAGCAAGAAATCTTTTGACATCCCCTTCCTTGCTCATTCCCTCACGTGAGCTTCTAAGGAAGAGGATTCCCTTTTCTTAACTTTACGTGGTAAGAAACATTTTTGGCTGCTACTTTAATGTGGAAAGATTCAACTTTCGCGAGAGATTCACCATCTGTACCCATGATGATTCCGCAATTTAATGTCACGGATACTTTATCAGGCAGAAATTTATATGATCTCTAATCTATGCGAACACATTGTTTTAGGGAACCGGTGGGGCTTCCCGTGAGGCCCCACCTAAACACAAACATTACATGATTTGATCGATAGTTCATCTTAGGCTTTTTAACATTATCAACTCTACTCTGAGTATTGCAACACAGTATCATTATAGTTGAATGGCCTTTGAGAACCAGCGAAACAAAGTTATATTTAACGCAACAATCCAATCGCTAGCTCCGGTACCGAACCAGCTTGAGCCAAAATGGAGCTACCTGCTTGTGCTAAAATTCTGGACTGAGAAAAATCAGCAGTAGCAGAAGCAAAATCAACGTCCTTAATACGTGATCGCGAAGAGGAAAGGTTTTCTATTTGAACACCAAGGTTGGTAATGGTCGAATTTAGTCGACTTTGCTTGGCTCCAAGTATAGCCCTATTTCCTGCGACTTTTTTAATAGCATCATCCAAGACTGTTAACTTGTCAGCAGCTGTTTGCCGATCAAAGTCACCATCAGGCTCCTGTGGCCCGATTTCAGATTCTTTTCCTAACCCTAATACTTCTGAAGCATTGATTTTGATATTGTCAATATTAATACCAATTGTATCTGTATTTTCAACTGTACCATCTCCTGCACCCACATGGATCACAAGCTCACTGATACCGTTCTCTTCTTCTCCTTGAAGCAGTTTCATACCATTAAACTCAGTAGTGCTGACTATCCGATCAATTTCATCGACTAACTGAGTGTATTCTTTGTTGGTATAGGATCTTTCCAAATTACCTATGGTATCGGAAGCTGATTGCGTAGCAAGCTCTCGCATCCTTATCAGAATATTTGAAATTTCATTCATGCCACCTTCCGCTACCTGAATCAATGATATACCATCATTGGCATTACGCTTGGCTTGACCCATGGAACGAATCTTTCCGGACATGTTCTCCGATATGGCAAGTCCTGCAGCGTCGTCAGCAGATTTGTTAATCCTATAGCCACTAGACAGTTTTTCCATAGTTTCACCCATTTTATGGGTGGTATTTTTTAATTGCCTCTGGGCGACCAAAGATGTAACGTTTGTCCTGATGCGTAGACCCATTATAGCCTCCTACATGGTTGCAACAATTTATTGAATTAACAATGAACCATTCGACTTTTGACAAACTCTCTTTAGGCTAAAATTAAATTTATTATTGATATATCTTATAAAATAATTTAGTTTTTTTATAAAATACTTGGAATTCTATTGAAGATTCAGTCGTTTGAATTTATCAAAATTTTTCTCATGATAATGAGAAATTTGAGCCGTCTAGCTCACTTTACATCACCGTTTGTGGGGAATAATATATTTTAATTTTTCATAAAGAATGAAGTTATACACTGATAAATTAGGTAGTTTCGAAATCTATAAATTTTTGAGACAATATCTTAGCAAAGTGAAATGCTGAGAGTAAAGCAAACGACAATAGTATAGGTTCAAACCAAAATAAGATTTCGGCAGCCCGTACGACTTCCAGTTGCAAGTTTGCCAAATAATATGGACTACTAACTTCCCAAAGGTATGTACCTACCGCCGTAGCGCCAATGCTACATAAGAGAAACCAGGTGCCCTCCCAAAAACCAGTAAGTCCCCAATTAGGTCTTCTCAAAAGTGTTAGAAAGAGAAAGATGAAGGCAACAAACAGATCTAAGTCTATGGGTCTGATAAATTGCTGAAACCAAGCGGAAAATGAGTTCCAGCTAAAAGATGAAGCAACAAAATGGGTTTCCTTTGTCATCCATACGACTATGCCCCATTGTACAAGCTGCAGGGCAGACAGTGAAAGAATCAGCGGTTTCCACTGTCTATGGTGTTGAAGCCACAGTAAAAAAGGAACCTTGATGGAGCGAAAAAGGCCACCCTTAGCAAAGTAAACGCTCACCGGAAGAACGATCGGCTGGGTGTAAATATGCTCCCGTAGCCAAAGCCTTAACTGAACCCAGACATTCTCTGCAGTGGTGGCATCAGTGTTTAAATGCACCCCACGCTTTTTTTGATATCGCAATTGAGAAATAATTTTAGGCAGATACCACGGTCTTAACAGATAAAGCAAGACTAATCCCAGCGGTAAAACAAAGCCAATGGCGGTTAAACTAAGGTCGACAGCCATCAATAAAAAAGGCAGCAACGCAATAAATACTAGCAAAAGCCGCGAACCGCTGCGCAACCAATGAAATACACCACACATCCAAAGTGTCATTAAACAAGTCATTAATCCCTGCCCCGAGATAAAACCATTGGCGGCGATGAGCCGACCTCGACTGAGTAACAATGCAGCAACTGATAGATTTATAATCCAACTCCGGGCAAAAAATCGACTAATCAACACGCAGCAGACGATAGTAAGCACCAAGAGCCCTTGATTCATTCGGACATAGGAACTTATGCGAAACTCCCCATCAATGCAGGAAAAACGAAAAAAACTTTCGTAGATCAGAGAGTTTTCCCAGCTTGGCATGTCGGAGTTGTTATAAGACCACCGTCTTTGGAGAGGTAACTTTGAGAAGTCACAAGTGACGGACTTTGCTTCTAAATGTTCAATGACATCCGCTATGCGGGGGTCAATACGGATAGAATATGTCCGAAGGTCCATCCAAATGAGCCTCATCAGTATCATTGTAAACAGGGTTAGAGTTAAAAAAATTTTAAAGTTGGACTGTGATTTTTGATTCATAGGTACCTACAATCTGACCGCTAGGGATCTTAGCACAAAACTGTCGCTATAGATAGGATGCTACGCCTGACAGTTCTGGTTTCCAGAGACCTACTGATATTGAAACCCCAATTTTAGACGCGGTCCTTCATTTAAAATTAGATATATTTTAATGTTGTAAGTTGCATAAGCTAAATAAATTCTAATGAATTTTATAGTTAACCCTAATGATTTAATTTGACATCAAACTAATTCTTTAATATGAAACTTTTGAATAGGATAAAGACGCATATATACAGGCTACGATCAGCTAGAAATTGGCTATTGGGCGTATTACGTCTTTTAATGGGATTATTTTTAAAAGAGTAGGAGACCTAGTATGGCTTCTGTCGAACTGCGGCCTGGGGATATTTTGAATATCGTCTGGACCTCTGTCCAAGACACACCCTTAGGCCTAAAAGAAGTAGAGTCAAGTTTCGCATTTTCATATGACGAATTGCTGTCCCGCTTGAAGACAAAGGGACGAGCTGGAAAATCACGTAGATCTGGAACCAGCGGAGCTAGATTCTCACGCATTGTCGCCCTGTCAACCAATGCACTCCGTAAGGGTCGATGGTCTACCGGCGCGGAAATTGATCGCGATGAGGTTTTTGATAAACTAATAAACAAATTCAACGAGCTAGACATGGACGAGTATAAAAACATAACAAGTAATGCTCGAAAATCGATCAGTCACCTCTATCAGAATGCCGACTACCTTTCCTTACATCAGAAACAAGAGCTCAAAGGCATTGTTTCTGCCGTATCACTAAATTAGCATGCTGTCTTTTTGGGTGAGTCATATACCGCGAATCTGAGCTATAATAATTCCTAGTATTTTATCCGATACTAGGAGTTATTGTGCATCATAAAAGACAGGTCTATATTAGCCTCCTCGGCATTACTATTTCCCTCGCATTCTACTGTCTTGACCATTGGGTAAAGGAGTCTCTTGCCCACGATCGCACCGTAGTAAACAGTCAATTTAATCGCTATCACACTTTGCTGTATTCACTCCGGGATACCATTGACTTTGATCAAGATTTTAAGGCTCATTTGGAGAATGGTTCTAAAGAAGCCTCCAAGGGGTTCTTAAAGGTCCTTGCCGACAGTATCGGCATTGATGGTAACATTCTCATTTGGGATAAGAATTGCGAATTGGTAGCAAGTGCCATCCAGGGCATTCCCTTGTCGAAAAACTGTCAGCATCAGAAGTCGGGAGCTAAGACCTGGTCTCTCCATCAAGGAGTCTATGCTATCACCCTACCTCTTCCGCAGTTAGACTATGTTTTAGAAGTCCTGACTGTAAAGGGTAGCGTGTTTCAGGGGAAAATCAAAGAACACATCAATGAAGCTACGATCAGCCCACATCTTCAGCAAGAAGCAGCTCCCTTGTTAGTGCTATCAACCGATACATTGATCTACAGCTCGCGGCCTTGGGTCAACTTCTGGTATCGATGGTGCTACTCTATTCCAGCAAGTTTCTGGCTGATATTAACCTTATTTTTTGCGACAATTCTGGGCTTTTTATTGTATGCAGCGTTTCAAAAGTTGCAGGATAAACATCAGTCAGCGCAGACATTTGCAAGTGCGATTCTAAAGCAACATGGTATGGACACCAGAGCAAGACCCTGTCTCATGGAACAGCTTAAATTAATTGAACAAAAACTATTGGACATACAAATGACTAAGCACGATCAGCTACGGCATTTGGAGGGAGCTATGCATCAGCAGAGTACTGAAATCAACCAATTAGAATCATTACGACTGGATTCTTATTTTTACAACTCATTACAACAGCAAATGAACGATCATGGCCAGCAGTTAGTAGCTGCTTTGGTACAGTGGGGCTCCCAAGCCGAAGATATTAACGATACTGTTGAAAAGGCTATATATGCTCCTTGCCATCAATTGCTAAAGCTTTTACGACACTGGCAAACCGAGCTAGGCCGCGTTTCTGCACGCAAGTTTTTTCGTACATTATCAGAAAGAACCCTAAGTTCTGGTAAGTCGCAGTTGGATCATGAAACTAATACACTTATCGAGAGTCTCGAGGCCATGTTTCAAAATTGCATTCAGCTGCGCGTCTCCTGCCAAAAATTATCAGAGGAGCAAGTATCGATGGTTAGTTTAGCTGACTATTGGCTTTCCCTGGTAAAAAAAGATCACAGTAAATCGTTCACCATAGCTCAGTCGGCCCAGATTGCCCAGTCTCTCGTCATGGCACAAAACGGCTTGAGCCCAAAATTTTTTATCAATCAATGGGAAGAGGAATCTTCCACCTTGGATACAAACCCCGCTACCTGGAATTCTTGTCTGCTTCATATCTACAAAGGGATACTATGGGAGCAAAAAGGGCAACATCAACCCATTTATACCCGCCTGATACTTAAAGATAGAAGATTTTTCTTAATTATTACAAGTAGTTTCAAACAGAAAAAAGCATCCCCTCTAGACAGCCCTCCCAACCATCATATCGCTCTAGCCCAAAAAATTATAAGTTCCACAAAGCTGCAGTTTTTAAACCTACCCCATGAATACCATGAAATCGCACTAGCTATTACTTGGAGTCAGGTTATGGAACATAGTAAAGGCGGACAGATAAAAATGGCTCAGCGTTAAAAATTTTCAACGTCATCAAAAATAGCATCAAGATCAAGATTATCAACGGAGCCTTGTTCAAGAACATCCAGTTTTGGAGCTTTACTATCCTTACTGGGAGCCTGATCTGGCTCAGCTTCTTCATCGTGTATAATCGTTTCTTCAAAGTCGACCGACTGAAATTCTTCCAATTCCAACCCAGGAGCTTCCTTCGGCTTTTCAAGTATTTTTATATTAAACCCCGCATTTTCAAAACTTGGGTCCAGCTGATAGGACTTTTTGAAACAGGCCAGTCCCTTTTCCGAGTTTCCAGTTTTAACAAAACCTATTCCCATATTGTAGATAATCCGAGCCATCAACTGAGTGTGTTTTGATAAGAGTCGGATCGCCTTTTGATAAAGTCCAAAGCCAACATCATATTTTTCCTGTTTGATGGCTAGTATGGCGGCGGTATTAAACACAGAACTCAGCTCACGGTGGTTGGCACACTCCCGCAATAGGCTTAAAGCTTCGTTAAGTTCTCCGGCTAGCAACATACTTTTACTTTTACCTAGTTTAGCTGTTTTATAGCTTGGCGAAATTTTTAAAATTTCATCATAAGCTTCATTGGCTTCATCGGGACGATCAAGGTCAAGAAACAGATCAGCCATTTCTAGCAATCGTTCTGTATTGTAAGGGCTCACAAGCTGGGCACCTTTTAGAGAAGCAATGGCACTATTGTAATCGGAGTCCCTCAGGCGGCAACGAGCGAATAGGTGCTTGATACGCGCATAAGGAGGATCAAGATCCAGACAAGGTCGCAATAGGTCTTCAGCCTCTTTCCAGTTGCCCTGGACTATCTTGGCCTCAGCTAACTCCACCACAACCCGTGGATTATCCGAGGTCTTTTCATGTAGTTTCGTTAGCATTTCAAAAGCTTGGTCTTGCTTGCCTTCACGCTTAGCATTCTCAATATTTAGCAATACTTGCCGGATGGGACTCAGACGACGGTATTCCGCCACCATATTCTTAACCTGCCCACGGATAGAGTCTGTGGTGATATCCCCGATGGTACAACAACTAACGAAAAACTCCTTTGCCGTTTTAATAATATTTTCATCTTCTCGTGTTGCCAGTAAATAGACGGGGTGAGACTCAATTGCAGATGCTTTCCGGTTCGCTTCCAGTACTCGTATGATGGAATCAGCACCCATATCCCAGTCTAAAACCAGATAAGCAAAGCTTGACTTATCTACGATACTTAGAATATTCGTCTCTTGCACAACGTTTTGTATATTGTTGGTATCAAGACCATTTACTTTCAGAGCTTGGCGAACCACATCTCTGACTTCTGCCCGTTTGGAGTAAATAAACGCTGCCTCGATATCAATTTTACCCAATGTAGCCTCCGCTAGGATGGACCAATAGAAACTACATCGGTACCGTAAAGGCCAACTGTAGGTAAACTTTGAGTCTGGGGAAGAGTAAAAAAATAACTGTATGATTACAGTAAATTACAAAGTTCCTTCGCGAAGATTCACAACCCTCCCCTTGGACCAAATTTCATCCATTTCCAGCTCCGGTTGGCTATGAATCACAATCCCTGACCCAGCAGCAAATGCAGTTTCTCCCTGCTCGCGAACCACAGTGCGGATAAGAATAGAGGAATCAAAATATCCCTGTTGGGGGGAGTAGATGAAGCAATTCCCCATGAAGAAACCACGGTTCCGTTGTTCGTGATCCCGAATCGCAGTCATAACTTCTATTTTGGGAGCTCCTGTTATCGATCCCCCTGGACATAACACGGAGAGAATGTATCCTAGAGTTAATGGAGCCCGTAAGTTTCCTTCGATTTGGGCGATGAGATGATGGACCGTGGAAAAGGAGTGAAGAGACCCTGGATCTTTAACGATGACGGACCCAGGCTTGCAGACACGATATAAATCGTTGCGCATCAGGTCGACAATCATGCTGAGTTCTGCCCTGTCTTTCTCGCTATTTAGTAAGCGCTTTTTCAATAAATCATCAACCCCAGGGACCTTACTAGCGGATATTGTTCCCTTAATAGGATCAGTACGGATGATAAGCTGGCCGTTTTCGGGATAAATTTGAATAAAGCGTTCGGGGCTCATGGAAATCATTTCAAAATCTGACCACCTGATCCAGGCAGCAAAAGGACCTGCGTGTGCTGCGAAATGCGGCCACCAATCAACCCCCTGTTCTGCAATCAGCTTAAAATAACGGAGCAGGTTTATCTGATAATAGCGACCACTTCGGATCTCAGCCAAACACTTTTCGACAAGTTTGAGGTAAGTTCTATCGGATAGGGATGGTTGCCAGCGGACGGAGGGGGAACGGCGGCGAGCTGGATTTGTCTGCTCCAGTAGATGCTCTATTTCTTTCCAGGAACATAGGGAACTCCTGCCATCTGATGAATCTGAAGCAAAATGAACCTGCCCTGACAAGTAATCAAAAATAAGTACTTCATAAATACGAAAAACTCTTGCCCGATGGGGAGACGCAAAGGGAGAAAACAGCTCATAAGGAACCCCACCCATATAGCGCGGAAAAATATGCTGTTCGGAACCATCTATATGAATGGGTTCTGAAAAGCATATTTGGGGATCGACTGCTTTATACCCTAATGCCAAGTAACATTTCTGGCTTCCTCTCCCTCCAAAAGCCAAAAGGGGGCGCTCCACAGGCCAATATTGAAGCAGTCGCCAATAATCAGCGGCATCCAGTTGTGACAATAGTTCAAAATTTACAGTTCCCATAAGCTCTAAGTTTGAAAATTAAAGAAGGAGAGGTATCATGCCTACCACACGAAACTTAGAATAGGATGAACCCCATGGCAATAGCAGGATTTAAAAAGATAGGTGTCATAGGAGCCGGTCAAATGGGTAGTGGTATAGCACAGGTTTGTGCTAGCCATGGTCTCGATGTCATACTCTGTGATATTCAAGCGGAGCAGTTAGAGCTGGCCCTTACTAAAATCAAAAAATCCCTAGAGAAATTGTTTAGCAAAGGAAAACTGGACCGTGAGCCAAGTGTGATTTTAAATCACCTAGACTCCACAACAAAACTTGCAGACCTGAACCAATGCGACCTAGTCATTGAAGCGATCGTGGAAAATGAGAACATAAAAGGCAAAATTTTCCGCGAGCTTGATGCTATCTGCCCTCCAGAAACGATCCTTGCTAGTAATACCTCCTCCATCCCCATTACCCGCTTGGGTGCCCATACATCTCGCGCCCCACTTGTTATTGGGATGCACTTTATGAACCCTGTTCCCATCATGAAACTGATAGAGGTGATACCGGGGATGGCGACGGACCCAAGCACTACAGAACGCATCGTAGCCCTAGCCGCAGGTCTCGGTAAAGAAGTTTCACAAAGCCAGGACTTCCCTGGATTTGTTGTCAATAGAATTCTCATGCCTATGATCAATGAGGCCTTCACCGCACTCATGGAGGGCGTTGCCAGCGCTGAAGATATCGATAAAGGGATGAAGCTTGGTACCAATCAGCCCATGGGCCCTCTGACCCTAGCCGATTTCATCGGCCTTGATACATGTCTTGCTATAATGAAAGTTCTCCATGAAGGGCTGGGGGACCCGCGGTACCGACCTTGCCCCTTACTTGTGAAATATGTAGAAGCCGGGTATCTGGGCCGGAAGTCAGGCCGGGGCGTATACCAGTATTAGATATTTAACACCCTCAATTAAGGAGCCAAAATGTCAGTTGAGACACAGTTTGAGACTTTAGAAGTCAAAAAAGAAAAGGGGGTGGTTTGGGCTACCATCAACCGTCCCAAAGTTCTTAATGCTTTAAACTACCAGGTTCTTAGCGACCTTACAAACTTGGTGGACCAATTGGTGGCTGAAAGCACTCTGAGAGTTTTAGTTCTCCAGGGAGCCGGTGAAAAATCTTTTGTGGCTGGAGCGGACATTGCATCTATGAGGGAGCTGACCAGCGATCAGGCCCAAGCTTTTGCCAACCTAGGCCAAGAGCTAACCTTGAAGTTGGAAGCCGCACCATTCGTTACTATCGCTAAAGTCCAGGGTTTCGCCTTGGGTGGTGGGTGCGAGCTAGCCATGGCATGCGATATCATCATTGCTGCTGATTCTGCTATCATAGGACAGCCAGAGGTCGCCCTCGGTTTGATTCCCGGATTTGGTGGTACCCAACGATTAGCGGGCCGCGTGGGATTACCCCTAGCCCTTGATGTGCTATTAGGGGGTAGGAAGCTGAAGGGGAATGAAGCCCTTCAATGCGGTTTGATTTCCCAGTGTGTAGAGAAAGATAAACTAGAAGATGCCGTAGTGGAAACCATTAGCAGGATCTTAAAAGCAGCCCCCGCGGCATTAAGAGAAACTAAACGTCTGTCTCGCGCAGCTTTGGAAGTTCCCTTGAAGCACGGGCTAGATGCGGAAGCTAGCGCTTTTGCTAACTGTTTTTCGCGTCCTGAATCCCAAGAAGGAATCTCAGCATTTCTAGAAAAAAGAAATGCCTCGTTTTCTTTGTAGAAATTTGCTAGCCCATTTCATATATTTATCGTGGTTTTTAAGAAGTGGAGCTGAAGCTCCACGGAGGGTGTTGCGAAGCCTCTTTTATAGGAAGGAGTTTCGCAACACCCTCTTGTAACACCATTCATCAAGGAAACGGCTATGAATGAACTCATCGCAAGAGTGCAAAAAGACCTAAACAAGCTTCAAAAATCATTGGAAAAGGAAGGAGAAATACTTCTCAAAAAAATTCGTAAAACAGCCGCAAAAGCGGAAGACAATGTCAGCCACAAAAAAGATGAAGTCGCGAAGCTGATTCAAAAACAAGTTAAGAATTTTGAACCTGCACTGGAAAAGTTTTATAAAGAGATTAAGACTAATGCTGGAAAATATGGCGTAGATATCGACAACCTTGAGAATCGTGTAAAATCGACAACGCAAAAGGCAGCTGCGAAATTAAATCTCAAAAAGAAAAAAGTTAGTAAGAAAAAATCGAAAAAGGTGACTAAAAAGGCAAAGGCTAAGACAAAAACTAAAGCTAATTCCAAGGCCAAAACCAAAGCAACAGGTGCAAAAAAGACAGTAAAGAAAAAATCGAAAAAGGTGACTAAAAAGGCCAATTAATGCCAGTTGAACGTATTGACGATTTAGAAGGTTTGAAACTTCACTTTCAACCGAAATCTGTAGGGAAAAAAGTTGCTGCTTGGTATCAAGGTGCTAAGCGCGACCTTCCCTGGAGAACCAGATGGTTTCAATCTCAGGATCCTTATGTGGTGTGGATCAGTGAGATCATGTTGCAACAAACGGTCATTAAAGCGGTAATTCCCGTTTACCATCGCTTTCTGGATCGTTTTCCTAATTTCACATCGTTAGCTCAAGCTGATGAACAAGAGGTTCGCCTGGCAGTGCGCGGGCTAGGTTACTATCGCCGATTCGGCTTGCTACATAAAGCTGCGCAAGAGTTGAATTCCCAGCCATCCTTTTCTTGGCCCCGCACGTTTAAGGAATGGAAGTCCCTGCCAGGGATAGGGGATTACACAGCTGCCGCCATCAGCAGTATATGCTTTAACCAATCGGTTCCCGTTGTCGATGGAAATGTGGAAAGGGTTTTCTGCCGCCTCCTGGATATTCGTCTCCCACCCAATCTACCTATGCTGAAGAAAAAATTCTTTGCCTTTGGTAGCCTCATGATTCCCGAAGGTTCTCCAGGAGATTTCAACCAAGGAATCATGGAGTTAGGACAAACTATTTGCACGAAGCAAAACCCATTGTGCCACCACTGTCCTCTCCAAAGTCGTTGCTTGGCAAAGCGCCATAACTCGCAAGAGCTCGCTCCACAAAAAAAGGATTCTGTCGTCTACGAGCAGGTTAGCATGAGACTTGTGATTCCTATAAAAGGTCGCAAGATCGGCCTTTGCAAACGCCCCGTCAATGCAAAATTTTTAAAAGATACCTGGGGTTTCCCGACACTGCTTGCTGATAAGAAAAATCGTTACCGTTGGGATGGGGACCTCTCACTGGAAATCCCCGACCTAAGTTCTTCCCTTGGTGTTATCAAACATTCTATTACGAAGCATAAAATAGCTTCCGTGATAGCTCCCAGCTACCACTTAAAGAGCCGTAAGTTACGCTGGTTTGATAGGGATGAAATTGAAGAACAATTAGTTAGTAACTTAGATCGCAAAGCATTGAAGATAATTTATGCTGAAGTAAATAAGCATCCCACGTCATCGACCCCGCCCTAAAGGAGGAAGGGGTAGAAAATTAGCGATAAGAAGAATGTCACATCTAAAGATGCGATGCTCGCCCTTGGACTTCTCCATTCCTCCTCCACGAAGGAAGAGGTTTCCTGGAGGAATTTGATGAAAATCTCGTATTTGCTCTATAATGCAAAGTTTTCACAGGCGGCAATCAAAGTTCTCACTCCAAACCCACTGCCACCAGTTTTATGATAGCCTAAGGAACTGCAATTCCAGGCTGTTCCAGCGATATCAACATGAGCCCATTGACACGGGTGATCTTTCACAAATTCATGGAGAAACCACCCACCCATAATAGTACCAGCCTTGACACCTGGTTTCGGTAAGTTTTTGATATCGGCGATCTCTGAAGCGACTTCTTGCTCAAGCTCAGGCCATAAGGGCAATCTCCATAATGACTCTCCACGAAGCTCACCCGCACGGCCTATATAGCTGGCTATGTTATCATCAGATGTCATAAATGCAGCCCCAGAGTGTCCTAAGCCAAATAGAACAGCTCCTGTTAAAGTAGCGATATCGATAACTAGGTCCGGCTTATGATTAGTTATAGTATGGGTGAGAACATCGGCAAGCACCAACCTCCCCTCAGCATCGGTATTCAATATTTCTACTGTCTTACCCGAGCTCGAACGAACGATATCCCCTGGTTTGATTGCTTCACCTGAAGGCATATTCTCCACGGCACCGATAGCACAGATAACATTGACAGGAGGTTGTTCTTCGCTAAAGTAGTGGGCTGCTCCATAAACAGCTGCAGCTCCTGACATATCATACTTCATGTCTTCCAACCCAGCAGAAGGCTTAAGGTTGATCCCACCTGTATCAAAGGTTACTCCTTTACCCACCAGTGCTACAGTTTTTGAAGAGTCTTTTCCTGCAAATTCAATGGTAACTAACTTAGGGTCTGAAGTAGCTCCCGCAGCAACAGCTAAAAAAGCACCCATTCCCTTGGCTTCTAATTCTTCCCGACCTAAAATACTAACCTTTGCTTTAGTTTCAAAAAACTTTGAGGCGATATCAGCGAATTGTTGCGGGTTCAAAAAATTGCTCGGAGCATCTTGCAACCACTTTGAAAAAATTAGTGATTTTGCAATCTTGCGACGATTTTCACAGGAGACTACTGCTGCTGCAGGAAGCTGGATAGTCTTTACTATGGGAGCGGTAGGCTTGGATTTAAAAGCGCTGCGATCATCGAGTCCTACACATATGCCCTCAAATACGTCTTCAAGGGTCAATCCACCGTCAAGATTTTGAATATTCAGAGCATCAACGCTAGATTTTAACAAGGAGGTTGCGGCTTCCATGCCCACCTGGCGAGACACTTTAATTGGATTTGTTTTTATGCTACTAACAGCCACCACTAAAATGGGAATGTCTTCAACCACCAATCTTTGGGTTAGCTCTGCTGCATTCCAGTTCAGTTTACCAAGCGCAGATTTGATTTGATCCGCGAAATCCCCCAAACCACTGACTAAGAGCTTGATGTTCTGATCCAGTTGCTGTACTGGGATAAGATTCCAAGAATCTTTCGTCAACCCCTCTTGATCGGTAATTTTAATAGATTCTACCCAGGAGTAGGCTGGCGGGAGGCATTGGTTTAAACTGCCGATTAAATTATTCATATGTATTACCCTTTCTTTAGTCGCCAATCATCGATTCTAACAAGAAAAATTAGGAGTCTGACAGAGGATGGAGACTAACACAGCTACCATGAAATACAAAGAATAGAAGCCTTGCGTTTCCATAGGGAAACCCTCAATATAGGACCGGTCGCACGGAAATAAAGCAAGTAAGGAGCTGAGAATGAGCGTGATCACCTATGTCAACGCACGAGAAATTTTAGATTCCCGCGGTAACCCTACAGTTGAAGTCGAGGTAATGACCGAATCTGGCTATTTTGGCAGATCTGCTGTTCCTTCGGGCGCTTCCACTGGCGAATATGAAGCCTGCGAGCTTCGTGATGGCGATAATCAGCGCTACCTGGGTAAAGGTGTACTCAAGGCGGTTGGAAACGTGAAGGATATCATTGCTCCCAAGTTGTTAGGTTTGGACATTGTCAACCAAACTGAGATTGACCAGCTATTGTTAGAGCTGGATGGAACTGACAATAAAACCAACTTAGGGGCCAATGCCATACTTGGTGTATCCATGGCATGTGCAAGAGCTGCTGCAGAGTCCGTAGGATTACCTCTTTACCGCTACTTGGGTGGTAGTCATGTAAACAAACTCCCCGTCCCCATGATGAATATCATTAATGGTGGTGCTCACGCCGACAACAATGTCGACTTTCAAGAGTTTATGATTGTCCCTTTCGGAGCCCCGACTTTTCGTGAAAGCTTACGTTATGGAACAGAAGTTTTTCATCACCTCAAGAAAGTTTTACAAGAAAAAGGTTTGAACACAGCTGTTGGTGACGAAGGAGGTTTTGCCCCTAATCTAAGTTCGAACAAAGCGGCACTCGATATTATTTCCGAAGCAGTGGAACGCTCCGGTTACAAGCTGGGAGAAGACATTGGAATAGCTCTTGACGTAGCGGCATCGGAGTTCTACAGCGATGGCAAATACAAACTCGCTGGGGAGAATAAAGCCCTGTCAAGTGAAGAGATGGTAAAATTTCTGGCCGATCTTGCCAAAGAATATCCCATCATATCTATTGAAGATGGTCTAGATGAAAATGATTGGGAAGGATTCACCAAATTAACCCAAGAAATTGGTGATCAGGTGCAAATCGTTGGCGATGATCTCTTTGTCACCAATGTTAATAAACTGAATCAAGGCATTGAAAAGGAAGCTGGAAATGCCATATTGATCAAATTAAATCAAATTGGCACCCTTACTGAAACGATGGATACTATAGCTCTAGCTACCCGTAATGGTTATAACAGCGTCATTTCCCACCGTTCAGGTGAAACCGAAGATACTTTTATTGCTGACTTAGCAGTAGCTTCAGGCTGTGGACAGATTAAAACCGGCTCGGCATCACGTACCGACCGTATTTGCAAGTATAATCAATTGCTTCGCATTGAAGAGGAGCTGGGATCAGCAGCCATCTTTGGTTAAATGCCGCTGGGATTAGAGAAATTCTAGAATGATCCTTAAACAGCAAAGGGCAAAGAAAGCTAGCTTCCTTGTCCTTTGCTGCTCGGTGACGTACATCGGTTCGTATGATGCGCTTCAAAAAATCCTCATTTTATTTAGCGAACTCCCAGGTTTATCATAAAAGTTTGGTATACATATTAATCGCTATCAACTAAGTATTTTATGTTCCGATAGTCACCACTGAGCTTTGATGTTGTTTACCAATGTGGGGTGATTCTTGGAGCTGGAAAATAGTGATATCACAATACTACTCGTCGATGATGAAGAAGATATCAGGTCGCTTATGGCACAGCAGTTTATGCTAGAAGGTTATAATGTGCTTGTCGCGAGTGGCGGACATGAGGCTATTGACATCATCCGTAACAAAGGTACAGATATTGTCATCACAGATGTCCGTATGCCTAACGGGGATGGAGAGCAGTTGCTAAGAAGCATGAAACGAGAGTTCTGTGATATCCCTTTGGTTATGGTATCTGGTTTTTCGGAGCTTACCAGGGAGCAAGCTTTGGCACTAGGTGCTGCGGATCTTTTAAAAAAGCCTGTTGATATTAGCGTCATAGAATCTTATATCAAAATTTGTGTTGGAAAAATCACACGGGACTAGCTTGGTCTCTTCATAGGTTAATATAGAGCAATGATACACGTTTTTCGCCAGATCAGAACCTCCCTTAAAGCAAGGTTGCTCCTTTGGGTTTGGTTCACGAGTTCCTTGGCGACGTCCCTGTTTATTTCTATACAACTTTATACTGACTATAAAGAAGAGCATAATCTAGCACTGCAGCAGTTCCAAGTCATCAAGGATAATTACCTTCCTTCTTTAAATAAAAGCATGTGGGATTACAATTTTAATTATATAAATTTGCAAATTCAGAGCCTTAACAACCTTCCCTACGTAACCCACATTGCGCTTTTTGCTGGTCAGGATGAAGTCTATAACAGTTCCGAGGTATGGAGCGAAGACGACTTGCAAGTAGCTACTTTCAAGCTTGACTACCAAGGCGAAAAAATTGGTGAGCTGAAGGCTGGGCTAGATATTGCCTCCATCAGAGATACCTATATCAATAAAGCTGTAAAAATACTTTTTGCTCAGAGTATTAAAACATTTATTGTCTGCTACTTACTGCTGCTGATTTTTTCGAAAGTTATCATGCGCCATATACTACAAACCGCGAAGTATCTTGAAAACTTTAAGCTAGAGGATGATAATAAACTTGAGCTGAAACGTGGCAATGTCAATGATGAATTATCAACACTAACAAATAACATTAATAACCTAAAAGAAGACTTATTTGAATCAAACCAACAGCTCATCCGCTTTAGTAAAACTCTTGAAGAGAAGGTCAAAGAAAGAACAGAAGAACTGGAACTGGAACGGACCAAAAGTATTCATGCAGCAAAGTTAGCCTCCCTAGGGGAGATGGCGGGGGGCATTGCCCATGAAATAAACAACCCTCTGGCGATAATTTCTGCTTCTATGAGCCTACTTAAGAGACTTAGAGAGCTTGATAAGCTTGAAGAGAAAAATTTCACTGAGATTTACAGCACCATAGACCGAACTCTAAAAAGAATTTCTAAAATCATCGCAGGTCTCAGGGTCGTTTCTCGCGATACTGGTGAGTTTAGTCGATCCCATGTCAAAGTAGGAACGATCTTTGATGATGTTCTGGGTTTATGTAGTGAAAAGTTCAAAAATCATGGTGTTGCTCTACAGATAGAAATAAACAAAGACCAAGAGCTTTTTTGTGACCGCGTTCAGATATCACAGGTTCTTATCAACCTTATTGGCAACGCCTACGACGTCGCGGTCGAACAGCCTGAAAAGTGGGTCAAGATCATTCAGGAAGAGGATGAAGAAAATGATATAATTAGGATCATCGATAGCGGAAGAAACATCCCAGAAGAAATTGTCGACAAGATGTTCAATCCCTTTTTTACAACGAAAGAAATCGGTAAAGGAACTGGCCTTGGGCTTTCAATATCACGAACCATCATTTTGAAGCACAAAGGGACTCTTGATGTCGACAGATCATACCTTAACACTTGCTTTGTTATCAAAATTCCCAAGTATAATGCCAAAGAACAAATCACCCAGTCAGCATAGCCAAACACTGGCATATCATAGCGAGCGATGAATCTTTCGGATTCCGGCTAGAATTAGCTAGGGATTTGTTGAGTCATTTGCTTTATCATTTTCTCTATCAGTTGAATTACTATCAAAAAATGAGGGAGCATTGGAAATCTCGTCACAAAAAAAATCTAACCCACAACCATGGTCAAATATCCTACTAAAGGAAATGGCTGCAGGGGTCAGTATGGGGTTACTTTATCCTTTTGGATATCTACGCTTTCGATCCACACCCAAGATATTTCATAAAGAGCAAAGAACTGTCATTTTTATTCATGGATATATGGCAAACCCGTCTTGTTTTTATCCTCTTGTTTGTTACCTTATGGCCCATGGCATTTCCCAAAATATACTCTTCTTCAAATACAATAGCTCTGTAGGTATAGAACGGGCGGCCATTGAGCTGCGATCTTTTATTACCCGGAGCTTAGGCGGAGGAAGAATTGATTTGGTTTGTCACAGTCTAGGGGGTATTATTGCTCAAGTCTTTCTTCAAATGCTTGGTGGTTCAAGGAAGGTTGATCGCTTTATTACAATAGGGTCTCCCCATGAAGGGACTTATAATGCATACTGGGTCCCCTCAAGAATCGGGAAGGAACTCAGGCCAGGATCGGTTTTGCTAGGTCGTCTCAAGAAAACCGCAGAAGCGACATCGCAGGTCACTACTGTCGCCATTACAGGTGAATACGATAATATTGTTTTACCGAGATCTTCCGCCCATACTGGTAATCATTTCTGCATAAAAGAAACTGGCCATTTAGGCTTACTACTGTCGCCTCAAGCTATGAAGCTGATACTGAACACCCTGTCACAGCCCTAAAATGTCATTTCATGAGAAACACCTTTCTATTATGAACTAATCATGTCGGATTTATACAGTCACCCCACACGATTCTGGGCGGACACGGTTAACTTAACATACTTGCATAGTGCGAGAAACGGCCGCCCCCTAGAGCGGCGGTTCTGGCAGAATCAGTAGAATCATAGTGGGAGATTAGAAGCTCGAGCCGCCTCAATGATAATTTGAACATCTTCTGGTAGAAGGAAACCTTTTGCTTGCATATCGTAGGCACTACGACTGACTGCATCGACATAGTAGGACATACTAGGATAAAGTTGCCGTATCGTAGTCTCATCGAATAGCTCTGTTTCACCAAGCAGGAAGCAAATATTTGAGTCTTCCTTAGAATTGGGGTTGCTACCTAATAAGAGAGCGGTAGGAACATCCATATAGGGGCTACGAATTCCACCTCGTACATTTCCAAAGTCATCGTAAAGGTAGCTGTCTCCATTGGCATTGAGAGTTAGCCTGGGGCTGTGTGCTGGCGCTTCGCCTGTGGCAATCCACTGATCAAGCGCCCGTAAAGCTGCCTTTGCTACAAAGTGATGTTGCGGTGCACTATTGATTGGTTTGTCACAGAGCGTAAAGGGAATTGGCATGCGAGTAGAAGATAGAAGAGCGGAACTAATAGTACCAGTATCCCTAGCTCCAGTATCGATTGCATAACTGTCTATATGAGACGTACCAGCGAGTTCCCATAACCGGAAGTACTCACTATCCGGTTGGCGACTGAAATGTGACTCAAGACGAAGGACATCAGTTTCCGTCTGTAAATTTAAAACCGGTTTTTGTAGGTCATCGCGTATGTTTACGATGTTGGCAGTTGTTAGTACCTCTTGAGGAGCTTGAGAAAGAGGAGCCGCTGCACCGTCAAACTCAGGTGTATAACCTAAACGGCTGTGAATAAAGTAGCCATCGATCAGATCGAATTGCTTACCAAAAGAATTCATAAAGGTAATCAAACGTTGAGCTGATTGGGACTCACCTGCTGCGATGACTGCATCCACCCTCAAGCCAGCCATGGGATCAGCACCAACTCGTTGACCTCGCACCGCTTTCACAGCACCGGCAAAGATATCGTAAGAAAAGCTATCACCAGGATGAGATAGTCGCCAATACCGTAGCGGGTTGATGAGTTTTAAAGGAACTGTAAACCCCAAGACCGGTGGTAATGGAGTTTCTCCTCCCAACTCAACGCCAACGTATTGAGCGGAGACACCAACCCAAGCATAACCCTTTCTGAGAATCTCAGTGTGCAGCATAACCCAATCAACGGCTGTGTCAAGGCCTCCCGTAACATTGAGCCACTCAACGACTACAGTGCCATTAAAGTCTTCAGGGTTAGCGGGCCGGTATACGAGCATGCGTGTATTATAATTAGCACAAGCGGTTGGATAAACGAGCCATTTCCCTTCTTCCCCTAAAGGCGAATTAGTCGAATAGGATCGCGCTTCACCAGAAAAAAAGTATTCACCAGTACGATAACCGAACTGTGTAAGTGAGATATTTGTACCTCGTACAAAGGGCTTACCGATGGATGGGGCCGGCACAACTGAAACTGTTTGCTGTGTATCTTCAATGCTATATTGTTGAGAACTACTTACGAACGCGGCTCCCCCTGTTGAGAATTGTAAAGTTGAGCTCACCACCAATAGAGATAGTGTCCTTGTTATTTTATTTCTAACCATAACGTTCTCCTAAAATAGAGCTTGATTTAGATTCAAATCGACTAAGTTCTAGTAGAAATTTATAGATACTCAAAAGCACATGTCAATCCATCTGTAGTTTTTTAAGTATAAAGATAGTGAAAAAATTTAATTCATTTTTCCTCACCAGACAGGAATTCCTTCCTATTGCTCTTGGTTTCGAACGTAACTTTTGCCACAGAATTTTTTGCGGTATCTGAATTATCATATGATCATGGTCTTGAACCATATACCCTTTCCCTAGAGGAGAAACCTCATTCCTTTAAAACTAAATCTGAAGGCCGAGCCATGAGAGGCTCAATGATCAAACCAGTGGTTTACCTGTCCTATAATTAAATTCATATGATATGGGTTGTGTGATTATTAATATAGTAAATACATATAGTTAGAGTTTATTGTCGAAGATTTTCAAAGATCGATCCCGCCATAAGTGATTGTGGCGGGATCGATTCAGCCCCGATTAGCGCTGGTTGATGCGTTATAGGACAACAAGACATGATAGTTATTCTCATTCACTGAAGTATTGTTTTCGACCTGGAGTAAACCGACTCGACCATCTTGA
>JBNKNM010000034.1:0-38060 GCA_050293845.1 Pseudobacteriovorax sp.
GATTTTAGTCTGAAATTCTTTCATACCTGTCTTTTTAGCATACCTGTATCAAAAATACAAATTGCTATGATATTAGAATGTTAGAGTTTCTCTCCAGCACAGGAACTTGGCTCCCGAACTCTCTGTTTTTGCTGCCCACCAGTAACGTTGGAAACCCAACTCTAGATCAATCGCTTCTCTCCATAATCCCTGACTCGTACTCCTCTTGAGTACATAAAATGACTTAACTCATAGCAAATGGAACAAAAAAAAGCGGTAGTGCTGTACCTTGGTGCAGGGATCGTAAATGGAGAAAACCTCTCGCGACTAAAGCAAATAAGTTAATAAAAGTGAGCTTTTAGGAAAGATGTCCCCCCGTGTCTCCCACTTGGAATAGTATTTGGGAGCCAAATCGGGATAATCAACTCAGGCTAAATTTACCTACGAGGGTATCCAATGAAAAATTTACTGGTTTTAATACTCTTGCCAAGTTTGGCCTGCCAAGAAAAGAAGCAGAATGCCCCTGCTGCACCCATAGCTGAAAATGGATTGCATTGTGGGCAGGATCCGAGCGCTCTTCCCATATTGGCTCCAAGTTTGAACGCTTCTGATGAATTAGTTTTGGAAACTTTCGTTCAGAGGGAAGACAAATCCTGGCAGCGAGACGATAGTGCACTGACACAACAAGGCTGTTTGCAGCTAACGGGCAAAAGGATTTTGATTCGCGACAAGGGTCGTTCATTAGCACAAATTGTGGACGCCATTGCGGAACCCAAGCCGATCTTTTTGGAGCCAGTCGTCCTTCCCCCCCTATCCCAGGAATGCCCCCGGGCACTTTTTTCGAGCTCCAACACAGTCAGTCTTAACTTCGGTGATTTTACACATGTAAATCCAAAATTTTCTAGTCTCCAACAATTCGATATTGAACTCCAATTATCAGGGGAGGCCGTACAGCGTTGGTCAAATATTTCCATCAATGATCTATCCAACTTAGCGCTTCCTCCCGAAGTCGAACTGAAATCAGGTGATTATAAAGTCGCCATTAAAGAAACAAATGTACTTCTGGATTATTTTGCAGGACGTAACGATTGCGACCTTCCGATTGGTGACTCAACGTCCCACCTGGAGCTAGCAAATGGCAATAAGGACATAAGGATGATCGGCCCGAATGCGGTGTCCTTTGTGGAACCAGGCTACGAGGTCACCTTTTCAGCAATCAACGGGCGTCCTGCCGATAACGTCAACTTTTGTGTGGAAAAAATAGAATACGAAACTCTCCAGTCAGGTGAAGTTCAGGCTACTAGATGTCAAGACCCTGGTGTAGAGCCAAACATAAAAGAAGCAAAACTAGATTTTGGCTTTTACAAAGTCAATTATCAAAGCAAACAAGGGCAGGTTCTATCGAACTGGCAATCAAAATTTGTTGCGGTGAGGTCTGAATGCCAAATAGTAGGGAAAAACCTATTTCACTCCTATAGAGGAGTGAGCTATTGCACCGATGCTCTTGGTGACTTGACTGAGTATCATCGTAATTTACACGAACAATACAAAACTATTTCAAAAATCGGTGGCAGTTTTTCACCGAATCCATTTGTGAAAGATGATTTAAAAATGTCTGTCAACATAGTTGGCGAAGACCTTACCATCTACGGTAACCCCGAAAGACTGGTAAATCTCATAGGAAATACCAGTCATGTACAGGGAACTCTAAGCATTGCATCTGGTGATGACTTTCACATGGAAAGCCTACGATTTAGCCATGATTTAAGAATTTCTGGTGAAAGTCTATCTGCAACTCTTCCTAACCTAGAGAATGCCCATACGATCCAACTACAGGGCCTCAATGAGTTTTCGGCGGAAGAATTGAGGTTTGCCAATTCATTGCGGATTAACAAGGGGACTGTGACGGATATGGAAAACTTCTCACCTTTGAAGTTTCCGAATCTAGTGGGTCTCAACCACCTCTCTCTGAGACAAATTCCCATTGGTACTTTCCCCGAAATGCCACTAGTGGATAGGCTAAATAGTCTCGAAATTATTGACACTAACATCACAGAGCTACGGAGCAGTGGGCTTCGTTATGTTGGCAGGCTGGGATTATATCGAGAATCCTTTGACTTACAAAGTATTCCTCAGCAGATTGGTAACCATCTAGTCCTAAATGGACTGCGCAACGTTTCTGATCTCAAGGTCTTACAGAACGTGCAAACAGGGGAGTCTTTCGGCCTCACTCTGTCTGAATTAGAGAATTTAGAATCTCTAGCTGGACTAGAAAGTTACCAGCATTTAGAGTCACTCACTGCCCTCTCGAACCCAAAACTTCGCGATATTTCCGCTTTAGATAGCTTAACAACAGTTGGCACTATCAATTTTGAGAATATGGAAATCGATTCGGAAATTTTTAGAGGCCTAGTCCGTGCTGAAAAAATCAGTTTCCAAAACTTTCCACAAATCATCGGATTTAATGCCCTAGAGGAGCTACAAGACCTTGAGGTGCGAGTACTCTTCGAACAAAGCATCGATGGCTTTCGCAAACTTAAAGAAGTCGATAATCTCAAGTTGATGACCAATCAGCTCAGAGGGACAGGTGATCTAAATTTGAGCGGCTTTGATCTGTTCACCCAGGTTAATAGTGATATGAGTTTCGATGTCCCAGTCCTAAACAAACATTATCCTTTTGTTTCGCAGATTGACACCATAGCTGGAAAGTCGATGGTTCGCGTTCCTACCAACTGTATACCTGTGGAGGCTGCTCCGCTATTCCATGGCATCGCTCAGGGGCTCCCAAGTTCGAGCAGTCGGATGCTAGAGAACCTCTATTACGCACTCTTTGATACAGAAAAAGCCTACGCCGATATTCCTAACAGTACCTTTTATTCAAATCGGTACGCATTTATTACAACAAAAGCCTGTGTCGAAGGTGTTGACCCAGTGGATCCTTTGATTTGGTCCAATGGTAAAGACGTCTATAAAGAAATCGAAGGTAGAGAAAGTGTATTTGCAACGTACTCGGCTTTGATGCCTGATAAGACGGTTGCTGAATTATCCTTTGACTATGAGGGGCGTTGCGATTGGATTGGTATCAGGTCGTCAATCAGGACGACATTTATTACTGGTGATGTTCCCGGTGATTTTGCTGGTCACCGTTGCAAGATTATGATTACAGCAGCAAAAGGAACGATACACGAGTCGATGAAAACTTGGGAGATCTTTTGGCCTTCGACCCAGTCGTTCTAATAAAAGGGCTTTGATAACTTATTGAGTCTCAAGAAAGCGCAACAGTTTTTGACAATAGCGCCAGCAGCATATAAATCTCGGGCACTGTCGAGGCTTGCGCTACATAACATATCACTTCTATTAGTGAGGATTAATCAAAATGAATACGAAGACACCAAACTTTTTAAACATCAAAATTTTTTTCTACTACGTGATTTTACAGTCGATTGCAATTACGGGGAATCCAGTCTTTGCCTCTACTTCTGAGGCGCAAAAAGATGCGGTTCAGCGAGCGCAGATTCAACTCTTGCAGGAAGAAATCCTCGTCGCCAAAGCACAGATTGCGGAACTGACGACCATGCTAGAGGCTACCAATGGGAATTTGAATGTGGTGAAGGAGAATGTAGCAGAGATCAGCGATGGCATGAATGAACAGCTAGGCGAACTCGAAGAAAAGATCCTCGCGAATCTGCCCGATCCAACTCTCAACTGGGGGGCGGTAGAAAAGAAAAGAGTCAGTAGCTTTAATAGTTCTTATGAATTGCCAGGTGGATCTGTAGTCGTTGGACAAAAATCTTTCCATGGTTGCCTTGAGTATTCACGAATGGCCACCGACCATACTGGATCACGAATGGCAAATGACCACCCTGGACCGGAGTGCCAGAGGTATGGAACAATTTATCAAATACTCTACCGATCACCAAGTATCACTAAATAGCTAAGTAGGGATGGCCCCTCAAGGATAGGCAGCACTTTGGACTGATGATAGCCATCGAAGCTGTCCATTGCATATTATTAATAGAAAAAAACAGAGGAACTTAGGTATGAAGAAGTTAAAACTACTAACGATTGTTGCTTGTGCATTTATCTCGCATCCAGTGCTAGCAGAAGGCATCTCCGGGAATGAATCTGTGGATAATTTGCGACGCACTATTGCGACCCAGAGGGCAAAAATCTCGCTGCTGAACGAAAGACTCGATCGCATGGCCCAGGACTATGATGCTAAAATAGCGGCTATAAATGTCATTTTGAATCATACAATCAAAAAAGAAGGCGACCAAAACTATTCCTGGATCGGTGATCGTACCAATCTTCGCGGTCCTAAAGGAGATGATGGTGAGGACGGCATTGATGGTAAAGACGGTATGGATGGCGTTGATGGACAAGATGGTAGCGATGCCGATTTTTGTAATAGGAATGTTTTTCTAGCAAATCATGGTGGACAGGAACATATTCCAACAAGTCTTTTGGGTGGCGATTGGACCAATCGCGCGGTTTTTTTATCTGGAAATTGGGGTGCCTGGGAAACCTGGAAAATCATCTGTAAAAACTGATCACACGCTGTACGCTCGATCAGCGATAGCTACAGCAGGAATATAAAAAAGCAATCCATTGAAAGGACACCTCCTATGCCTTTAGGACATTTAACAAATAGACTCAAACCGATATCTCTCTTTATCGTCGGACTGTTCGTTTGCATTCCATCGATAACTCTTAGTATGATAAACCCTACGGAAAACATCATCGACATATGGAAGAACAACTTAAGACCGTTGACAGAGGTTCAAGCGGAGCAAGCAAGTGCTGAAGTTCAAAACGATATTCTTGCAGCCATCGAAGAAGGTCGTATCAACCATGCCGTAGCCCATCTTGGGTTCTATGAATCCTATCCCAACCTATGGTCTGAGGTCGAACCAAATCTAAGCATCAATAGAGCAATCGATGCACGCTTAATGCGTCAATATCTTTTTCTTAGCTTCTTAGCCGAATCCCCATTAGAGGATCTCTCGGAAGACGATTTGGATGCTCTGGAACCACGGTTTCCAGAGCACGTAAATCTTCAGCGGAAACTCCGCGAGAATTTGCACCAAGAGACGTCCACGTACCGGGCTCAGCAACTGGGTGCTATCCTGGGTGGTGATAGCGAAATCCTTCATCAGATGCCCACGGGAGACCAGATCGATCTCCTCAACACGATCCTTCTTGGAAGTGATCGCGAGGGTATGATTAACGTTGTGGAAAAGTCTGTGATTCTGAGACGGATTGCTCTCAGCCATAGCAAGGCAAATCCCTTAGACCAAAGGATGTGGATCTATATCTACAAAACCTTGCAGTCGGCTTGGGGTATTGCTCAAAATTATACTGAGTCTGACCACAGGGAGTGGCTGGATGCGGCACTGGCTCTTCCTGAAGAGCTACAAGCCGTTGGCGGATACCGAGGGTTGATTCTGAATATCGATCTCTTACGGGAAACTGACTGGGAAACCAACGATGATCAAACTATAGCTCCCACCATCCACGGAGCGTGGGCCAATGCTTACGACTATCAAAAATCTTGGGCCGAGGTGTATCGCTGGATTCATGAGGACTCTGATAGGGGGGAGCGCCTGCTTGCGGGACTCATTCTAGCCAGCGCTTCTCAGCCAAGTGGGATGAGTGCATTTTCGGGAGAAGCTAGTTTTACCAATAGCATACAACGACTCCAGGATGTTTCCTCTCACCTATTTTATGGTGAGTTGGGAATGAGCTCCCAATCACTAGGCTGTGAAAACAATCGTTTGGTCAGTTGTCCCTACCTGAGCATGCTCTATGCTCCTGTCTTGGCCAACCTAGTGCAAGTGGGTATCTCCCAATCCTCCAGTCTGGACCTCATGGATAGTCTAGCAAATATTCTTGTCGATCGGCCCGCTTTTGATATGGTCCGTGAGGCAACGCTACAAGGTCAACCCTTAGTCCATCATCTTGCTACTATTACTGCAGCACAAGACGATGATGGTTCCCTTGAACTCGAAGCGACCCTACTAGCAAATACCAAAGGACTCTCCAATAAACTCATATGCAACTACCTAAAACCAAAACCTGGCAGCCCAGGAGATTTCTACTTCAAATCCGATAATCTCGGCACCTCCGTACCCGTGATCGTGCCCTATGCGCAAGCTTTCCCACGCTACTACTTCGCGGAGGGGACAGAGGCGCAAAGGGACGAGGCGAAGGAGATAGTAGAGCAGGTCGGCGATCAGATGTTGCTCCTAGCTCGATTGGCCTCACCAGAACAAGACTACAGATCCTTTATCGATACCTTTTTGACCCCGGTCCAAGATTTCTTTGATTTGGAATGTGAATACCCAACGAGTGCAGTTTTTCTCTTTGAAACCCTGCAGCCAGCCTATGGGGCTATCCAGACCTACTATGACCAAAAACTTGGGACAGCGCATCAGGAGCAAATGGATCTATCCCAAATGGAGCCTGTCCTAGGGGGCATGACCCTCTAAGCCTGCGCAACTCGATGAAATAAGCACGAGTCCTTGCGGACAACAACCTGAACGGTCTCACCCGAGAGACCGGCAGGGGCTCGATTACCCAAAACCGGAAGGAAATGTTTATGAATGACAAAAATAGAGCGGTACAAAGCCTTGTTGCCGTTGGGATATTAATAGGTGGAGGCTGCACCCCGACCCAACAGGATCAACACTCCGAATTGAAGTATCGAGGGCCCATTAACACTTTCGAACAGATGACGGATCTGGAGCTTCTGAGTGATTTCGATGATATCGGACCCATCGAATCTCGAATGCAAAACTATCTGGATCTAGGCGACTACCACTATAACGCTTACTTGAACGTAATGAACGACCATCTGGTGCAGTCAGATGGAGATTTCCTTTCCCCGCGGAAGGAATGTATCGAAGATTCTCCAGAGAATGTTGAGTGTGCGGGATATGCAAACATTCCGAGCGAGGCCATAGCGCCTTACGCACGCGCCTTAAGGCTCTACACGAATGTTCTCAATCTCTTTCAAGGGAAGCGGACTTTGGAGGAGTCTGAGGACAATCTTGATCCCGTTGCTGTGGTTGCAGGCCAGTGTGAAGGTCAACTCACCAACGATGAGTACTCCTTATGTCAAACCTTTCTTAAAGCCAGTAAATTTTTAGAGCGTGCCCGATACTATCGAAATTTGGCTGTTCTGCCGGAAACTGCAACACCCGAAAGCGATGGATTTCAACCCCGTGATCCCAGTAAAGCCCTAGAGATAGCCGCGGTCTTTCATGCGGCTCATGAGCAGTTGATGAATCGCTTATCGGACTATAAAATGCGTGCCTCCCAGCGTTTGATCAAGCTTCGTTATGCCTTCGATTCCGCGAATGACGTGGAGGTCGTCCCTTACCTCGCGGCAGTGGGAAAGGCCGAGGATATTCAAAATCTCGTGAGCAAGTATATCGACGCCTACGAGGCGGAAATCGATCAACTGCTGGATTTTGAACTCAAGACTCTGCAAGCCGAACAAGAGATCTTGGAGGGCGATATTAGTCTCAATAAACTCAATACCGAAGTTGCAAGCATCGCATCAGAAGGTGAGTGGAAGGCTGTCGATAGCGATATTTATGAAGCTGAAGTGAAATTCATTAAACATCAAAGCGAACGCATTGCTAATCAAATTGCGAATAGTAAGATTAAGTTCTCCGAAGAAATGCGTCAGGTTCTGGGTAATGTATCCACTCAGCGGGTTCTTCGAGAAAAGCACCTGAAGATCAGTCCTCAAACCACGCGGATCGACGACTATTGGCAAGATGGAAACCGTCAGATCGTTATTCCCAAGAATGAAGATGGAACCTTCCCATCAATTATTTTGGACGTTATTGTCGGTGAAAGCCAATATAAAGCGAACGCTATTTACTCCAGTTTAGCCGAGCAAACTCCTGTTGAACCCAGAAGCGACTCAGTGTTCTCACGCTCCTTTGGACCACTTCCAGATTTCGACAACCCCTTTGCTTTCCCAGTAGATTTCGAAAGTCCACTAGACAACACATGGGAATCTGTTTCCATGGAACAAACAAAAGAGGTGATCGAAAGTTTATGCCTCGATGCCACGAGTTCCGGCGACTTAAAAGAAAAGATTAACGATTTCATTCCAGGTCATACGGGCAACTTTATTGCCAATATGGTCGACTATTTTGAAAAATTCCGCAAAGAATACGATGGGCCCGTGGAACAGCTCGTTCTATTGAACCCCCTCGAAATGGGTGCTGTCGCCCTTGACGTCGTGTCAAACGCCATGCGCGCTCTGCTCCCCAAAACCAAAAATGGCATTCAATTGGCTAATGAACTTTGTGGGGAATGGGGCAACCTACCAAGACCGCGGATCGAGGAGCATGTTCGCAGTCAGGTGACCAATGCCGATGGCTATATTCTTTCCACAAGTGAAGGTCGGGATATCGGGTTGGATCGGAGCCAGTCCACGGATGAGAGTGTCAGCAGTGGCTTCAACTTTTTCGGTCTTGGTGTAGAAAAAAGTGTTTCTACCAGCGTGAGTGAAGGGTCTTCAATCAGTAATTCCGCTGATCTAAGCTCGACCATAGGCTTCTATGATGAGTTCTCAAAATACCCCCAGTTTCGCCACGGCATGGTCGTGGGCGAGCTATATTGTAAGGAAGATTTGGTTGGTTCCGTGGAGAAACGTCTCAATGCTAAGCCCTTGCAGGCTGTTCCGGTTGGTAGTGGCAATATCATCGAAATCGGTACGGGATGGCAGTCCACTTGTGAGGAAAGTCCTGAAGGGGACGAGTCCTCCTGCTCCGCCATCCCAACGTGCAACGAGTTGGCCCTTGTCTTTGTGGTTAACGATTTAGATCAGTTCCATGAGGGGAAAAGCGTACGGACTACAAGAACCTGTCAGGGAACGACGGGAGGCGCCTTCGATCAAAAATGCGCCAGCAACGAAGAGATCAAAATCACAGTGACTCAGTATGAGAACGTGGAAGAAAGCTTTAAAAGTTTGCTCAACCTGTTCCGCAGAGCCGAAATTCAGAACATTGTCAAGGACGCTGCCTATAGCATGGATCCCCAAGGCAGTGCTTTCCGTATTTTCCAGCAGATGGGCCGAACGATTTCGGGAGTGTCTGAGGAAACGATAGAATCGTTTCGCCCTCTTGTGGATCAGTATGTTGTCTGGCAGCTGGATGAAAAAGAGCAAAAAAGACTGGCTCTCGAGTCCAACAAACTCAGTCAGATGATGGCTCAGATCACGAAATTCGAGGCTAAAAACCAGACCCAGCTAGCGATCGTGGAAAACTCACTGGATCTGCAGGGGCATCAGAATGTGATTCGAGAAACCTATCGCCAGCTGGTGCGAGGGCGGGTACGCGTTGCCGAGCTCAAATCCGATTTCTACCTTGAGCGACTCATGACGTGGCTCGAAATTTATCGGGCAGCGATGCTCTATCATTACGATTTGGATGTGCAAGGCGATATCAATATCATACGGCTCTACTTTGCTAAAGTTGTAAAAGAAAACCGCGAGCGACTCCTATCGAGCTCTGGGAATGAACCGCAGACTAGTCTCCTTGAGACCCGGGATACGGATGGGTTTGAAGGTATGGATACTGAAAATGGCCAAAGCGATGGTGTAATCAGCGCTCGCGAAGCCCTTGGAGTGATTCTCGATAAGTTTCAAAACGAGCAGTTTGAAAGTCTTTTTGTAGAGGAGCAGGTCACAGTTACGCGATTGAATCACTGCTACCTCAACCTCGATGAGATATTTCTGGACTACGAGCAATTCTTTGCGCGTGAAGAGGGCACCAGCCCTTACGAAATTGCTCCCGAAAGCGCTCGCTATGCTCCTACACGTTATCTGACGGGCTTTCAGCAAGATTCCGGAACGGGTGGGGTTTCCAAGATCGGATATTTACGCTTGCCAATAACAACCGATCCAAGGTTCGGTAACGTCTTCGCAACCGGTGAAACAAACCATGGAGAGCTCACCAAGGATCCAGCCCCGGCCTTAAGATGTACCAATCCCAGCAGTATCAATCATCTATCCAAGATTATTGGAATGGCGGTGACCATGAGTGAGGACGAGGATCAATGGATCACGTCAGGAGATCTAATAGATCAACTGGTCGAAGGCCAGTATTTGACTCTAGCCGAGTCTGCTGCGCTACCTCGAGAAAACGTAGTTTTCGATAATCTGATAAAGCTCGAGCACGAGGAAGCGATGTTTGGCTATCGCCCCTCTGATGACCCTGAGAACCCGCAGCGGATTGAGCGATGGATGGGTTATAACCAAATGCTTCCTGGTCTTGACCGCAATGGAACTCAGGCCAGCTTACAGTCCATCCCATTTGTGGACGAGGCCAACGTCTTAAATAGTTGTGCCCAAAATGGATTGGTGTTTTGGAACACGGAATCCTGCTATCAAAGACTGTTCCAATTGCAAAGCTGTGTGGTCAATTCAGGAGGAGAGCTATTCGAAAAATGTAGTAACTTCCTGAACCGGATGATTGGTGGTCAATGGTATTTGCACCTTCCCTTCGTTCGCGATGAGCAAGCAAGAGATAATTGGACCTGGTATGTGATTCGTCACTTGTATAAAGATATGAAGCTCCATATCTACTTTTACAACAAAGAACTGAGTTAACCGGTAAAAATCTTTTTCCCTAAAGGAATATTAGGGACCAACTTAGAAAATATTGAGTCCTTAGGAGAGTCTATGAATATCTATTCTGGACCTAGTTGCCCCCCAAAAAGCCACCTTGGCTTGGGGGTTCTAGGCCTTATTTTGAGCATGTTATTTTCCCCCGGAGCCTATGCGGAGTTAAAGAGTTCGGCCGTCTCCAGCCTTGATAACCAAGGTAGCATGCTGAATACTCTGGGTGGTTCCCAGGCATCCGGTGCTATGGGAAGCTTGCAAACGCAAATCCCATTGCAGCTTCCGGAGTGGCGAGGACTTTGGCCTCAGCTTGATCTTAGCTACAGCTCTTCGAGCGGTATGGGACAAGCTGGCTACGGTTGGGTCCTCAATATACCGAGTATCTATCGCGAGGCCCGCCGTCACGGAGTGCCCGACGATCAGGTGATGCTCATGTCAAGTATGGATGGGGAACTGGTACCGTTGCAAGAAGCAGTGTACCAAGGTTTTGGCGACAAAACCTTCCGAGCGCAGTTGGACAGCAGCCAAAACCTTTACATCCAGCATCAAGCGGACGGGGGTGAGAGCTACTTTGAGATGCGCACCGGTTCTGGGATGAGCTATATCTTTGGCCAATCTTCGGCAGCTCGAGAGTCCGATTCGCGGATCGAAACCCAGTGGCACCTGGAGCGCATCGTCGATGCTTACCAAAATGCTGTAATCTTCCAATACACTAAAACTCATTCCCTGTCCCAACTCCAGCGGTTACTCTTTGTCAACGCTCTGGGGAGAGCTGAAGAAAGTGTCTCCTATGTGACGGACCTTGCATATGAGGAAACGCCGAAGCTTTGGGTTTCCTATGATGAAGGAATTGAAAAAGGCCTCAGCCACCGTATCAAGTCTATGACGGCCTACTGGCTCCCCGATCTGATGCAGCTGAGTGATCTAAACTCTGATGGCACCGTCGATATCTCCCTCAATCGGATGTATCGTTACCAGCTCTATTATGAAACTTCCGGTCCTTCAAGCAGCTCTCTGCTGCGGCGGGTGGAATACTCAGGACTTACCGATGAGGATCGGATGCCCGGCCGCGAGTTTTCCTATTCTTCTGACCTTTACGAAGGTGATGGTTGGCAGGTCCAGTCCATCGATTCTCATGGTCTCAGCAATTTTAAAAATATTCGCTGGCTCGATGTGAATCTGGACGGGATGCCAGACGCCCTTTCTCGGGTTACTTCCGGAAACACCCTGGAATGGGTGATACAGTACAACCTTGGCAATGGGCAATTTTCGGCGCGGGAAAAAAGCGATGCGCAGGGATTTGACCTGGGGACCGACGCCCAGTTGGTCGATCTCAATCGGGACTTTGTCGCCGACGTTGTTCAATGGCTACCAACGCAATCGCGGAGTCGCATCTTCCCATCTAAGTCGCAGACTGGCATTTGGAGTTCTACGGGGCAACTGTTGGACGGACTCAATACTACTACAAGCTCTCAATTCGTCGATTGGGTCGATGTGAACAACGACAGAGCCGTAGACTTTGTGCGCTACTCCCAAAGCTCTAAGGGATTGCGGATCTTCGTCTATAAAAACCAGACCCAAGATGGTGAACCCAGTTTCACCCGCGGACGCATGGTTAAGATTCCGGCGGGAGCCATTCGCCAAAGCCCAAGTGAAATTGACTGGCAAGACTTCAACGGCGATGGTCTCGAAGATCTCTATGTTTTTGAGCCAGGGAACAGCAGTGGCAACACGAAACTCAAGGTGTTCTACAATCGTGGTGTCCTCAGCAATTCTTCTGTGCCGCTGTTAGAAAACAGCAATACCTTCTACTTCTATCGTGGCGAGGCCCGCCAAAATTTGAATGATGTGGAACATCTATCGGCTGCCGATATTAATGGGGATGGCCTGACCGATGTCATCTACGCGAAAGCAGGAACTGTTCGCCTTTTCTACAATCAACTTGACCGATTTGAAGAGCAATTTATCCCCAACACCCCAGAAGTAAGAGCGGCTGTGAAAGATCTGCTGCGACTTGAACTGGGCGACATGAATGGCAACGGCACTACGGATATATTTATCCTGACTCGATCCGGAAAAATCGTCTTGCTCGACCCCTATGGTGAGCAAGAGGCCCAAGCTCCTAGACTGCTCGTCAAGGAGAGCACGGATCTGGGAGCCGAGACTCGTTATTCTTACAGGACTCACTTAAAGCGCTCTCAAGATCAAATGTATCGCAAGAAACGTTTCCCCACTACGACGCAGGTGCTTGCTGGCATTGAAACCTGGGCTCCTAGCAGCACCTGGGATCAAGGTTATCAGTTACAGAAAACCTCAAAGGAAACCTTCGATTATCTTGATCCAGTCTACTCCTTTGATCGCCAGGAGTATCACGGTTTTTCTCAAGTGATCAGAGAGATCTGGCACGATGAAGAGGGCCGGGAGAAGACCCGGTCTCACAGTACGTACTATACCGATGAATTTGGGGGACTGATATCCGGGACCCTAAAATCCCAAGAAACCTACCATCTGGATCAGTCTCAGGGCTCATCTAGTCGAACCATTCTTTCGAGCCTAATCCAGACGGCTGAGGTTAAGCAGATCTTACCTGAATCGCCAGTGTCCATTGTCGAGATTACTAAACAACAGCGTGAGGTCCACGAAGACGATGGCAGCCGTAGCTATCTGACTAGAAGTCGCTTGGTATACGACTCGACCTGGGGGCTTTTAGAGAAGTCTGAATCGATCAGCTATGATGAGTCTGAAAATCCCTATTTAATGAGCGTCAGAGAGTACGACGCCGAACCCAATGATGCCTGGATCCAGGGCCAACTGGTCTCGCAGGCCCTCCTGCACCCGGATCGTCTAGCCTCTGAGCCTCTTAGTTTTGCAACGTGGGAGTATGATGACAACGGCAGACTCTCCAGCCAAGAGATCCTGCGCGATGATGTGATGCAGCCTCAGGACTCCTTCCGTTACGACGAGTTTGGCAACCAGACCCATCGGACTGACCCTAGCGGCCAGGTTTACCGCCGCTTCTATGAGGATCCCGGTAGCTTTACGGTCACATCCCAGTCTACCCAAGTGGGAACTGTGACCCTAAAGTCCAGTCAGTCCATCGATTACCATAAGCAAGTTGTGACTGGATCAACCGACTACAATGGTAATCAAAGCCGCATGGAGTTCGATGGTTTAGGTAGACCGATCGCGATCTATCGCCCTAAAAGCGATGAGCCTGTACAGACTACCGAGTATGTGTTCGGTGGTCCCAAATCGATGTCTTACGCGGTAATCCGACAACTAGGTGTCGCTAAAGAAATCCGTACCTTTTACGACGGTCATATGCGTGCTGTGGCTGGAGTCACTCCTGTAGAATCCGGCTATGTTCTTTCTGGCTATCGGGTCTTTGACCTGCGAGGGCTGGTGACCAGTGTCAGTGGCCGCGAGGCCTGGAACAACCAAGCGCCTGTGGAAAGTTTTCGCCCCGATCCCAATATAGCTGTCTACACCACCTACGATAGCCGTGGGCGCAGCGTTCGCCTGGACCAACCCAGCCCCGATCAGAATCTAGAGCGATTTGTCAGTTCAGAAATGATCTATGGTATCGACTCCCTACGCAGCATCAATGCATTGAGCGACCAAACCGAGGTAACCTGGGATTATTTTGGCCGTATCACTACATCTCGCCTGATCAATCAGGAGCAAGCTGGCGCCGATCGAATAGTTGAGGCGCAACACGACAGACAAGGACGAATCGTACGTTTGCATCTCCGTGGTGATGAGCCACGCATCTATACATGGAATGAGGTAGGAGAGCTGCGCTCTGTGCTCAGTGCCCAGGGCCGCCGCGACATGGACTATGGTGTTCGGGGGGAGCTTGCCACCTCGCGTATCTTCGATAGTAAGGGAGCAGAACTCGGTCTGCATCTATATGACTATGACGAACTCCTGCGGCCTCTATCTCACCGGGAGCGCTTCCCAGGCGGAGAAAACCTGCGCTATGAATTTACCTACGATCGTTTGGGTCAAAGCAGCGACCAAAATGCCAACCGCTTAGGTCGCTTGACTCAGATGACCCTCGAAGATGGTTCCACCTACACCATGAGCTATGGGAACTATGGTGAGACAACGACCAGTGAGCTAGTCCTCAGCAATGGCAAGGTCATCACCAATAGCAAGACGGTTGATGTCTTAGGTCGGATCCAAGCGATCACCTACCCAACGGGTGAGAGCGTCCCCTATCGCTACTCCACCGAAACGGGTGCTCTCCAGAGTATGCCGGGTTTTGTTCGGAACTTGAGCTGGGATACCTTGGGTCGCCCGGCAAACCTGCAGCTCGGTGAAGGGATCGAGCATCAGTTCAGCTACCTGAAAGACATGGGGCTAGTGGATGGACATAGCCTGGTGCTCAAAGGTCAAAAGTTTGATCGTAGCTACCAGTACGATGACATCCGTCGCCTGAGTACAATCGTCGGAGAAACTCCTTGGTATAAGAGCTTCCGCAAGAGCTACCAGTTCGACAGCCTGGGCCAGCTCCGCAACGCCGACTACCGGTTTGTGCCGCGAGGAGACTCCGAAACTCCGATTACTAAGAATTTTAGCTATGACTTTGATCTCAGTGGCCATCCCTCCCAGTGGCTAGAGGACTCCGTCGAACGCTTCTACGAATCCATCAATTCGAGCGACATCGCCAAGCGCCTTACTACAGTCTTGTCCGGTGACAAGCGTTACGACTTTGATGCGGCTGGCCGCGTGGTGCTGTTTACCGATCAGAATGGCCAGCAGCAGAGCCTCAGCTGGAGTTCCGACAATCAGCTTCGCAGCCGTTCCATAGCGGGAGGTAAAAAGGCCGAGTACATCTACAATCCGGATCAAACCCGTTTTGCTGAGATGATTACGGACCAGGATAACAAGCTCATCGAGCACAAGATCTTCGTCTCCAATCTCGTGCACTACGATGTGCTCAACGATCGGTTTGAGCTGTACTACAGCTTTGGTGGCAAGCGCATCGCCAAAAAAGATGCAGAGACCGGTGAAACCCTCTTCTTCCTACGTAACCACATTGGTTCTATTCAGGCAGAAATTGCTGCTAATGGTGATGTCAAACGCTGGCATGAGTATTCACCCTATGGCGATAAGCTGGACATCGCTGGGGCCGAAGATCCCGGGAAATTTGGTTTTGCCGGAGCGATGTATGACGCTGATTTTGGGACCCAGCAGATGCAGTTTCGGCATTTTGACAGTGGATTGGGTAGCTTTTTGAGTCCGGATCCCTTGCTAACTCTTAGTCCTGGAACATGCCTTAGCCGGCCTAATGAGTGTGGGCTCTATGGGTATGCTGGTGGAGATCCCGTTAACTTTCTGGATCCTAGTGGGTTGGTTAGAGGTGATAAACCGGAAAAAAAATCTGTAAAACCGAAAAAGAAAGGGAAAGGGAAAAAGAAAGGGAAACCCACACGAAGTAGCGCTCGCCAAAGGAAAGCACGATCTGGTATACCTGTAAATACTCAATCGGGTATATCTGCTTTTTTCGTAAAACTGAAAAATACCATAACAGGTTTTAGATCCAGTGCGTCATCAAATAGTGCTCAATTCGCCAAAAATCTCATAGCAACATCAACCGCCGATGCTTCGGGTATTCAAAACGGTTCTCTTACTGGAAGCAACCTAGCTACCTATCAAGATAGAATTGAAAAAACAAATAAGGATAATGACAAACAACTCTATAGTAGGGAGAAATTTACAACGGACGAAGGTGTCCAACGTATTCGTCCAATATTGGCAATGTTTAAGGTTCAGATTAATAAAGGAAACCGTGAAAATCCGAATAGAGATGCTATTGTAGGAATACAGGCAGACGATGACGCCTCTCATATGGTTACGAACTCTCTGACCATCAATCAAGAAAGAGCCAGAGAAGTAGATAATGTCATTGCCGAGGACTTCGTCGCAAATCAAGGCTTGCATCGAGCACTTGAACAGCGTGCTGAGGAATTGGATGGCGATACCAATACTAATGCCGTGTATGTTGAGCGACAGGCCGAATACGAGGGGAGCAATAATACTCAGCGTCCAGATTTCGTCACGACACGTCTATTCACAGTTCGCGGAGATGCTGACGGCAGTGAAAGTATCAATGTGGAGACTGCTATTAGACACGATAACAAAAGTGGCGAAAAACGGCCCAGGTAAGATCGACGATTTCCCTATTTCAATTGGATTCTCGGCTAGCGTGTTGTCAGTCAAGTTGATTCTGGAAGACCCTGTCCCCTTATCTGGTAAAGGATTGCGTCGGCGCCATCATTAAAGCGTCGGCGCAGTTCCTTCTAGCAAATATTGGCCTGGTTCTACTCATATTTGTTTTGGTCGGTGAGATCAGTTTTCGAGGACCAGGGGATCAACTCTGGCGAGAACGAACAGGACCAGATCATAGGTGCACTAGCTCCTGAAGCCTCCCTGGAAGATCACCAATCAAACTTTTTATTTGTCCATCTTGGGGGATAGGCCCCGAAGGGACTGGAGAATGATTAACGGTTGCTACTACTACCCCCTCGAATTAAGGAACGAAGTGAAAAAACTTATGCTAATCAAAATCAGTTAGCCGCTCCAAATAACCACCATAACCCCGCTCGATACAGGTCTCCCGCGCTAGAGATAGCGCGGCCTGCATCGCAGCGGTGCTACCCACCTGCTTCTCCAGAAGAATAAGCTGTTCCATATTGCGCAAGCGAAAAAGGGGGCTATAGGATTTTAGCCCCTCGTCGATCCACTTTCTCGCCAAGGCCTCCTGCCCAGCCAAGCGATAGATCATCGCACCCAAGGCCTCGTAGATTCCCCTATCGCCGTTTTTGAGCTCTGGGATGCCAGCCTCAAACCCAGCGATAGCTTCGGCATAATTACCATCCACCGCGAGCAGCACGCCTGCGAGGATACTGGTGAAGGCCTTCCCTCTCTTGTAGTTGCCCAGTTTGCTGTGCTCCCTAGCTTTGCTAAGATGACTACGAGCTAGCGCAAAGTCCTCTGCAAAGATGGCGAATAAGCAATCGGTTTGATAGATAACCGCGTAGCGCCAGTCGGGTATCGTTCCAGACCGCGCAATGGCTTCATCGGCTAGTTTTCTGGCTTCCTCCCCTTTGGTTATCTCCCAACTGTAAAAGTAGTTTACGGCACGATTGTAGTAGATCCAGCCGCAGCGCCTATGATCGTTATCTTTCTTGACGATGGCCAGAGCTTTTTCCGAAGCTGCGAGAGATTCGTTGATGCGGCCCAGCTTGGATGCAATAACGGAGTTTTGTACGTGGGCTGCTGATTTTAAGTCATCGTTCTGGCTCATCTCGCCCAATTCTAACACGCGACTCGCGTAGAGGGATGCCTCTTGGAATTTCTCCTGCTGCCAGCAGGAGATGCAAAGCTGATTGTAGAGGTCACCGAGGGTGGCGAGAGGAAGATCATTCTTTAGGGAAACCTTCAACAAACATTCCGCTAGGGAGTAATTGCCTGAGGGTGTGAGTTCCTCCAAGAGATTGAATTTTTCGATAGCGGCAGCAGCCTTGCTGGAGTCAAAATCTGTGACAAGCTCTACGGAGCTATCCGCTAGCAGTCGGTCGGTGCTGCATTCGAGGAGTTTGCTCAGCGAGGCAAGGTTATCGGTTCTAATCCACTTGACCTTGCCATTGACCCATCGACTGACCGTCTTTTTATCGACCTGAATCTGATCGGCAATCCAATAGAGTTTGAGCTCCTGCTCATCAATCACTTTTTTAGTTCGGTGAAATTGAGCTCCTGCAGGCCAAACCTCTTTTTGCTTTCTGTCATCGCGCTGCCTCCAAATACACACTCTTTGTCAACCTTCATTCCCACTCTAGGTGAGTGCGTCTCTAGACCAACATGATTCAATCTTAGAGACGGCTTCTGCCTCCATTATGGCGGCGATCACTCGAACCCTTACAGCACATTTGGGACAACTGAAGAGGTTTAAGCCAAAGGTTCTCTTCAGTAACTCTGCCCACGAAATATATTTGGATATCGAGGGATCATCAGATTCGACCTCAACTTCACCTTCCTTCTGGAACTCACAGAGGATAGAAAGCTTTGCTGGGGACTTTTAACAAACCCACCGATAAGGGGGAGGTCGTTTAATCCTTCTGCGATCAGCTGCAAATGCCGCCTTGATCCTGCCTGATTGGCTACCATCCCACCCCAATGAAAGCCTTTATAAGAAAGAAATCCGGCTTCTGCAATCTTTATGGTGCCTGACATTCCTGATACATCTATGACGGGGATGATCGGGGCATGCAACCAGCGCGCTATTTCTGCCGTCGATCCTTCTAGCGATTGGGGAGAAGCGCCATCAAGAAATCCCATAACACCTTCAATAATGGCGATATCGGAGTGCGCCGACTTCTCAATAAAGGTACGTTTTACAGCGTCACTCCCCATAAGCCAGCCATCGAGATTATATGCGGGACGTCCCGTTACCTGATGATGGTAGCTGGGGTCTAAGTAATCGGGACCACATTTAAACATGGATACTGTAAGACCTAAGCGTTGCAAAGCTCCCGCGATACCGATAGCTGTTGTCGTCTTACCAGCTCCGCTGTGAAGCGCTGAAATCACTATTCTAGGAATGGATGATTTGATCATAAACCTTATTCTTTATCTGAGTGTCTCTATTTAGGATAGATACTATGAAGTCCGACCATGAAGTATGGAAATCTGTTGCCTGATGAATAGACTGAAAGCCTAAGGTTTTTGCTGCATCTGCAATGCTGGCCCCCATAGCCAAAAGGGGATAGTCTTGTATCGGGAAACCAAAGTTTAGAGCATGGCTGACCTTCAAAGCTTTTACGCTGGGGGTGATAATGAGATTAGGTGGGGGAGATACTGCGCGAAACTCCTTATATATGGAGCAATATGTTGGAATTATTATCGCTTCATGACACATACTTGTAAGCCGTTGCTGGAGCATTGATGGCTTGTCATATTCTGTAAAATAAAACATTTTATTAGCCATCCAGGTCCCCAATAGGGTCTTTAACCCTTCAATCTGGAAACTGCGCGTATGGAGGTCGCTAGTAATACCATATTTACTTAATGCTACTTTAGTTTTTTCACCGAGAGTCACAATTTTAACCTCGAGTGTTCTCAGATCAATACCCGCACCAATCATAAATGAAAACCAACGATCAACAGATTCTGGAGTGGCAAAAAGCCAAGCATCGTCCTTGCTAGCAACCATGCAGGTGTCTAAGTAGCTCTTTAGTTTAGGATAGGTGCTAGTATATACAAGGGGGGCATAAATCACATCGGCACCAAGCTCCTCTAGCTCTTCGCCTAGGCTGGACTTTCCCTCGCGCAGTCTTAAGATCATAATGCGGTGACCTTTTAAGGGTGGGGTAGGGGAGTTTGCTTTCATTTTATGCTCCAGCACATCGCCCACCAATACAATGCCAGGTTGATCCGACGGAACGGTTGCTAGAATGTTAGGCAAGCGCTCTAATGTGCCCCCGTAGCATCTTTCTAAGGGGGTGCCAGCACTGACAACAAATGCTGCGTTGGTGGTGTTTTTGTAGCCCATGGCTATCAACTTACGGCAGTAGTTATGAATACGTAAACGGGGCATATAAACAATGCGCGTGCTCTGCTTGATGGAATAGTTGGCTTGGGGCCACTCTAAGACCACCTGTCCAGAAATACTCTTACTGGTTAAAGGCACTCCCAGCCCTGCCGCGGCTACAAATCCGGTACTGATGCCGGGGGTGATGTTGATTTCAATGTCGCAGCTTTTTAGTGTGGAAAATTCCTGAAAAATGCGACTGAATAGGCAAGAATCTCCTCCTTTTAACCGAATCACCATTTTACCGCGATGGGCTGCTTCAATGAGTTTTGGGTGAAGAATGGGATGCTCGGCTGTTTTGCGGTTAGCCCGGTACCCGATCGGCAGTAGCTCGGCATCTGACTTACTGAGTGCTAAGATACTAGGGTGAATCAGGTCGTCATATGCGATGAGGTCTGCTCGTTTAATGAGTTCCATAGCTTTCAAAGCTAAGTAGTCCTTCGTACCAGGACCTGCACTCACCATATGGACGACGGGGCTCATAATTTCGCTCCATCGCTAGCTTTACGAAATTTATGGCTAAAATCTGAAGCATACAGACGAGAGTCGGGGAAATCATGGCAATCTAAGACTTTGCCAACAATGATAATCGACTGACTGGTGATTTTGGCTTCTGTCACCAGTTTGGTAATGGTCTGTAAGGTACCGCGGATTATTTTCTGATCGGGACAACTGGCCTTATAGATCACCGCCACGGGGCAGTCGGGACCGTAGTGGGGGCTTAATTTTCGCGATAACTTTCTGATAAGGGTGATGCTCAGAAATAGCACCAAGGTTCCTTGAATTTTAGCTAACTTTTCAAGATCTTCCGATTCAGGAACGGGTGTCCTTCCCGCGGCACGGGAAATGATGATCGTCTGTGACGTTTCCGGCAGCGTTAGCTCTTGTTTGATGGCTGCAGCGGCAGCATTAAAAGACGAAACACCCGGAATAATTTCTGTGGGAATACCTAGTTTATCCAATCGTCTGATTTGCTCAGCAGTAGAGCCAAAAATACTAGGGTCTCCCGTATGTACTCTAGCTACAAGCTTATTTTGCCGATAGGCGTCTGCGATAATTGCTATAATTTCGTCGAGGGTCATGCTCGCTGAGTCGTAGATAACGGCATCGTCTTTGGCATTTTGCATCAGTTCTCTTGGTACTAAAGAGCCTGTATAAATGATAACATCTGCCGCAGCAATGATTTTATGGCCTTTCATGGTAACCAGGTCAGGGTCGCCAGGGCCTGCGCCAATAATATAAACTTTCATCAAATTCTCCTGGAAAACCTATCGTATTGAGTGAGGCGGTATGTCTGCTCGTCCTAAACAGCTAGCTTTTTCACTTCATTCAGAGACCCTACCTCATTTAGAGTGACTATGGGAGTGATGGACCATTTAACATCTCAATACAGCATCACGCACTATATCCCAAATCACACCCGGAGATTCTATGATCCATTGGCCAGATAGAGCCTCTTGGTGATCATCCAGTTCTTCTATTAGCAATCCCCATATTCTTTCGGAAACCATATTGTTTCTGCGAATCAAGAATATATCCGACAATTTTGTTAAACTATCTTCACAGGAAACATTTTCGAGGGTAAAAATCACCGATGATTCCTCCCAGCGAATTGAGGAATCACTTTTTCTGGTGAGTCGTTCTATTTTGATTGCTTGATCTCGATCTTTATCTACGGCTTCAAAGCCAAAACTACCAAAATCACATGGATGTTTCGTATGGCCGATTAGGTAGCATTCACCCTCGTAGTCAAGCAAGATTGCACCTGCAAGTCTGCCAAATCTTATCACGTTAATGCCTCCTGTCTTATTAAGTCTGAGTTGATACTTCTTCCAGGTATTTGTCCTGGTTTCGCCTGTCCGTCATTTATAGAGTATTTGTTTCTATAACCACGTGGTGTCACCATATAGCCTTCATATAGGTAGGTTTGGCTTGATCCAACAATAACGGTTGTTAGCATACCAATCTCGTAGTCAAGCATTTCCTCTAGATTAGTCATGACAATATTCTGGCGAAAACGATAAGCGCTCTTGACTAACGCCACTGGTGTTTCTAATGGCCTATATTTGCCAATAATGTCTCTGGCTCTCACAATTTGTTTCTGGCGGCGGCCACTGGCCGGGTTATAGAGCCCAATGACGAAATCGCCCGCAGCGGCGGCATCAATCCGCTTTTCAATAATGTCCCATGGCGTAAGCAGGTCCGATAGGGATATCATACAAGAGTCGTGACCTAGAGGTGTCCCTACTAAAGAAGCACAGGCATTTAAAGCTGTGGCTCCGGGTATAATTTTGACTTCTGGGCTATCGCCTCGTTTCCAGCCTTGCTCCTTTAAAACTTCAAAAACCAGGGTTCCCATCCCATAAACTCCAGCATCGCCGGAGGATATCACTGTTACCACCTGGCCCTCGCGGGCGAGGTTTACCGCGTGTCTGGCTCTTTCAATCTCTTCGGTCATACCGGTTTGAATGCGCTGCTTATCTTTGATGAGAGCGCGTACTAGCAACATATAGGTACGATACCCCACCACAATTTCGGCTTCTTTAATGGCAGCAAGTGCAGCCGGGGTGATGTGGTCGTGGGCTCCAGGCCCAATGCCGACGATATTAAGGCGTCCTAATTTGTCTTCGCTCATAGGGAGGTCCTCGGAGTAAAGTTTTTTCTGCATATGGCTATGGTTATATTTTTTTGAGCATCTGGATCATAAATTTTATGTTTTTCCACAAGGAGCTGTTCTGTACCTGACCCAAGCAGAGCTGCGGCTTCAGCGACAGAATTGGTACCAACGTATTTTTTTACTACAGCTGAAGGATTGGCGACACCAGCAGTATTATCGAGTTCGTTAGCAGTGAAGGCTTGCAGGGGAACCTGCAAAGATGATGCAAATGTTTGCAAACCCAATTCCTGAGCTTTGATATCAATAGAGGCTAATAGAGCGATACTTTTCGTGGACAACTGATACTCAGCGAAAATCATCTTCATGGCCCGCATGAGCGCAGGTTCTGGAGTTTGAGAATCGCAGCCAATACCAACAACTAAGGATTTCGGATGGTACACAATCGACTTTTTATAAACATCCGGATGGGACTTTTCTAGATTGCGATCGCTGATGATTAAATTCATCACAGGACTTAAATGAGATAAGCGCAAAGGCCCTGGGAAATATGATACTCCGGGAGGCCACGCCTTGCCTGCTGGCCAAAAATTACTCTCCCCCGTTTCTTGATGGATGGCTACAGGCTCCTCATTCACTACCGCGGCACATCCGGGGGTAATATTATGCTCATGGTCATGGAGTACCCAACCCAGTTCGCGACCTAAAATATCGACGGTCAATGTTCCTTGAACATCGGATGCTGTGGTTATGATCGCTTCATTGTTTAACTTGTGTGCAATGTCTACGGTAAACTCGTTAGCCTTGCCAACATGACCTGATAGTAGGGCAATGGAATACTTTCCCCTATCATCGATACAGATCACTGCGGGGTCCACCTTTTTGCTTTTTAACAGAGGAGCAATCATCCTGACTACAGCACCCACACTCACGATGAAAATATGGCATTCGTAATCTGACCAGTACTTGGCCAGTTCCTTGGAGAAAGGTTGGGGCAAGATTACGGCGCTACTGGGTAGTTGAGGAGCAAATTTTTCCAGGGAAAATAGCTCTGCATATTCCAGTTTCTGCAACAAGTCTTTGCCGATCGCAATCCCATGCTTAGTAATGGCATAAATAGCAAACTTTTTAGTTGGCATGACTGACCTTTCCTTGAAGGACACCGGATCGAAGCTTTTTGTTCACTATAATCATCGAAAAATAAACGCACTTGTCTTGCTTAAAGTCTCTTAAATTTCTCACAATTTTCTCTTCCTGACTGGTGGCTCTTTCAATATAAACCGCATGGTCTAGTAAATTTTCTTGCTCCAGAAGAGATATGACTCGGGGCAGAATAGATCCGACTTTCATCAGTACTACGGCATCAAATTCCCTAAGAATGGGTACTATTCTATCGCCATAATAGCTTGCTGGTATGACCGCTAAATTTTCTTGACCGTCAACCAAGGGAACCCCCGTGCACGAAGGAACGGCATTGATGGAAGACACTCCAGGAATAATCTCTATGGGAATCTCAGGCCAGAACTCTTGGGCGTGGGCATAAAGGTAGATGAAGGTACTATAGACCATGGGGTCGCCTTGCGTGATAAAAGCAACGGTTTGACCCTTTATTAAGTATGTTTTAATTTCTTCAAAGGCCTGATCCCAGTGCGGTTTCAGAATCTCAGGATCTTTGCTCATGGGAAATGTCAAAAATAATTTTTTCTGATCTGGATTATCCGGGATGTTGGTCTTTGCTATACGCCAAGCTAAAGAAGAACTCCAAGCATTGGGTCGGGGAATGGCAAGGACATCGACTATGCTAAGTACTCTCTGCGCCCTTAAAGTCATTAAATCTGGAGCTCCTGGGCCGACCCCCACACCATATAATTTAGCTTGAGACATTATTTTCATCCTTGTTTTTACGAATGGTGAAGCAGTGAATGGGATTGAGCGCTTCATACTTTAGATATTTTTTAGCAAGGGGAACACCGCGACTGATGTTAATCAATGATAGTTCAGGCGTGAGCTGCTTAGCCATCATCCAATCGCTTGCTTCATTTGTGGTGTTCAGGGTTACTGTATTGACGACAAGCCTTCCTCCTGGCAGCAGCTTATCAAAACAAAGGTCCAAAATGGCACGTAAATTACCTTTGCTACCCCCTATAAATATGGCATGGGGCCGTGGTAGCTCGGATAGGGCATCCGGAGCCCTGCCGTGGATCGGAAAGTAATTGTCGACTTTGTGGTCTATCTGGTTTTGGATACAGTGTTCGATAGATTCTTCATTAAGCTCGATGCCGTAGGACTTGCCAAGGTAGGCATATTGGGCGGCCTCAATACCGACCGCTCCCGAACCTGCACCAACGTCCCAAATGATGTCGGTCTTTTGTATGGACATCTTACTGTAAACGATAGCTCGGATTTCCTGCTTGGTGATCAAACCTAATATGGGGGTTCGCTTGGCAAAGGCAGTTTCTGGCTTACACCTGTCAATAACGGGAAGGGGACCTTTTCGCTTTAGGATAACAAGGTTCAGATGGTGACAACTCTCAAGCTGGGCTGCCTCTTCCACAGAGAAACAGCGGATGCTTTCCTCAGGTCCATTAAGTTCTTCACATACCCAAAAATCCCAGGAAGTTTCATGAAAGCTCAATAGATGCTGCGCTATTTTTTGCGGCGTATTTTCATTATCGGTAAAACAAATGAGCTTCTGACTGAACTGGAGACGACTCACTAAGCCCATCAGGGGGCGGCCATGGGCACTGTAAAAATCCGCATCCTGCCATGTAATGCCGGTTTTGGCACAGGCCCATTGCAGAGAGCTTAAATTGGGAACGATTTCCACTTGCTTCCTACCAAACTTTTTGACTAGCAGCCCTCCGACACCGAAGCATAGGGGATCACCTGATGCCAGAAATGTGACATCTCCCAATTCTAAAAGTTTGGGGATTTTTTGAATGGTAAGGCTGAGTGGTGAGGATAACGGAATTTTTTTACCGGGAAAGTTGGAAAAAAACTCAAGAAACCTACTGCTTCCTATGAGACAGTGCGAGCGTTGCATGGCATTGAATGCTCTACTGGATAGGTCAGCGCATCCCGACTCCGAAAGACCTATGATGAATAGCTTACTACTCATAGTGACTCACGATCAGAGGCAATGTAAAACAAAGCATGTACGATAGCCACACCGATGGTACTACCTCCCTTCCTGCCCTTTGTGATGATATAGGGAGTTTTGCCCTGTTCTGTTTGATCTTTTGATTCCTCAGCAGATACGAAGCCAACGGGAACTCCGATGATCAAGGCTGGATGAATCAAATTGTTTTCAACCATTTTTAGAACTTCTAATAGAGCTGTGGGAGCGTTGCCAACGACGATGATACTGCCATCTAATAAGCCCCGTGAATGAGCTTTTTTCATAGCAGCAGTGGCCCGGGTAGAATTCACTTTTTTAGCGGAGGCGATAACATCCTCATCACTGATAAAACAATGGGAGCGACAGCCATATTGTTGTAACCTTGACTGACTCAATCCAATACGAATCATGTCAACATCGGTTATAATATTGCATCCTGACTGAAGAGCTTTAACTCCAGCGTCAATAGCTTCCCTGTGAATGCGTGCCAGATGATTAAATTCAAAGTCTGCTGTTGAATGTATAATTCGCCTTACGACTTGCCATTCCTCAGTTCCCCATTGATGTTCTTGCACTTCTTCATCGATAATGGCAAAACTTCCCTTTTCGATGTCGCGGCCCATGGGGGTCATTTGTCTCATATCCATAGCATGGTCCTCATGTTAATCATTGTTATGCTTCCATTGATAATCGCCAATAACGTCACCACTAAAAGAGACCATAGTGACACGACAATGGAGAGGTAATTTTGCGAACTTTACACAACGCTGAGCTACAACCTCACAAATTTTTTGGGGCATACTGGTAATTTCGTTTTGTTCACAAATTTCTAAAACATGTCTCGCCGTATTAGCTTTTTCGATTTGGGCAGAGATCTCTTTAGAAGCGCCACAGCTTAGAGCCAGGCCAGCCAGCATTGACATGTTGACTTCGCTTGCCGATGCATGGGTCATCATTCGTCCATCGGCGATTTTGGACAACTTACCCATCATAGCTACGATGTGAATACCCTGTAACTTCTGACGTACTGTATTACGAATCGCAATACCGATATAGTCACCGACTTGGATAAAGGCAGCTTGATCTAAGGTCGGACAAATCTTCATCGCCGCCTGCTCGGAACGCCCCCCTGTGGTAAAAACAAGGAGCTGTTCGCCCGTGTGGGCCGCTAATGAGATACTTTGCACAATACTGGCGATAAAGGCCGATGTGGAATAGGGCAGTACGACTCCCGTAGTACCGAGGATCGAGATCCCCCCCAAGAGACCCAAGCGTTCATTAATGGTTTTTTTAGCTCTCTCCATACCATCGGGAACTGAAATTTCTACTTTGGCTCCCGTGAAGGGGGAAGAAAGCATTTCTTCCGCAAGCATCTCGGCGATGTTTTTGCGAGGTACAGGATTAATGGCAGAAGTACCCACACCAAGACCTAAACCTGGTTTAGTTACGGTGGCAACTCCAATACCACCCGAAATTTCGATAACTGCGCTATGGTTTAACTCTACCTTAGCAATGATTTCAGCACCATGGGTACAGTCAGGATCGTCCCCCCCATCCTTAATCACAACTGCAGAAGCTTCACATTCACTATGAAGCTCTGCTGTTACAATCTGAAAATTTACCAAAGTTCCATTGGGTATGCATATCATCACCAATTGAGGCCGCTGCTGGGAAATGACAAAGCGAGCCGCTGCCCTTGCTGCTGCGGCAGCACAGGCTCCCGTTGTGTAACCAGTCCGCATGCCCTGTTTAGGACCTTGGTTGTTGATGGGGGACTCTCTTTTCATCATGTCCTACGTAGTGGGTTTACGAAAGTAGTACTCCGCTATAATTTGGTCCTGGCCGATATTTTGCTTTTGTAACTGCTCAACCAGCTCAGAAATGACAAGTCCATCTCCGCAAAAGTAGTACATATCATCATGGTTAAAAATTCCTTGATGTTGTTTAAACAATGATCTTGCCTCTACTTTTCGATCTTCAGTGTTCTCAACTGCAGGTAAGTGGGAACAGATCAGGTCAATAGGGGAAGGAATCTGCTCGCGTACAAAGTTTTCGCTCAAAAACTCGTCTGACGATCGCATCCAGATTACTGTTTTAACTTTTTCAATAGCCTTAGGGTGCTGAAGCAGTCCCATAATGCTATTAATTCCAGTATCGCTAGCTACGAAAATAGCATCTTTTTCTTGTTCAGCATTAAATAAAAACTTTCCCCAGGGGCCAGAAAAACTGACTTCATCGCCAACAGATAGCTTATTGATGAATGCAGACCCCATGCCCTCAGGAATAGCCTGTGCTGCAATAGAGATCGTACCGGAATCATATTTAATGACAGTATAGGCCCGCTTCACTGTTTTGCCTGTAGTGGGAACGGGAATTTTCGTATCGACGATGATATATTTACCAGGAAGGTAATCAAAGTCTGACTCATCAGCTATTTTTAAATAAACCAGTTGCTGGCAGGAACCAAAACTAAGGGTCTTAGTTACTTGTGCTGCTTTGGATTTTGCCATATCCACCTCTCCTTATAAATGAATTTAATTTCATTATCTCTAGTTTACGGGATATACTTCATGGATATAGTCGTGAACCTCCTCAAGGTTATCGTAGAGGCTTTTAAGATTGTTGACATGATTTTCTAGGTCAAGTTCAATTTTTTTTGTCATAACAAGCAATGTTTTGTAATAAGCAGACTCCTTGGGGTCACTGGAAACATGGGCATGTTTCTCCTCTAATGCTGTAAGGCTGGACTCAAAAAAGCGCTTTAAGTCGTTAAGTGTTGCCGCTTCACTTAATGATGCTAAGCTCTTATTGGTTTTTATTTCGTCGCCCAGCTCATCAAGTTCGTGCTGTTTTTCACTGGGGTCATCAATACCAATTAAGTTCATAAGTCCTAATCTTAAAGCTGCAATTTCGCTACAAGCCATGTTTATTCCTCACATTATCAAATCAATTCGATGTTGTACTAAGATTTCGTTAAACAAGTGCCCTTCTATAAGAGGGGGTATGTCTTCTACAGAAAAATTTCTATACCAGATGCCATCTGGATATACAGCAATTGTGGGGCCCTCACCACACTTTCCCATGCACGAGGTTCTGGTAATTTTATAATCTTTTAGTTTTTTACGACCCCGTAATTGACGTCTTAGCTGATGCAGTAATTCAATACTCCCGCGATTTGCACAGTCATGATTGGTACAAACTAAGACATGTTTTTTGATAGGTTTATGGGAATGTTCGGCTGAAGATCCTTGTTTATGGGTTTCCATATGTCTGAGGGACCATAGCAAAGTATCAAGCCCACCGACCTTGTTATGAAATTTACCAAGAGGAACCCGATACTGGCAGGTTCCACAGGCTAGTGATGGCAATCGTGAATCTGTCACCTTGTCTTTAAGTGATGCTTTAAGGGCTTCCGAAGTGCCCAAAATGGGGAGTACCTCAAACTTGATCCATGGAAACTGAATCTTGACATCCTCGATTTTTTTAAAGATTCGTTCAACAAGTAGGCCAGGATATAGAAAATAAGGTAGAATGAAGATCCTTTTCATACGAAGTCCGATAGCTTTTGCTAAGGTCTCGTCAAAAAGTGGCGAGGTAATCCCGATAAAACTAGGGATAGACCAAATGAAGCCAGAAGATTCGGCTATTTTTCGGATTTGGCTGACAAATTCACCATTGGCGTCAATATCACTAGCCCCTCTTCCCACTGCCAGCAGCAGATCTTGCTCTGGTTTAAGTTGAAACCCTTTGAGACAGTCATGATAAAAATTCACAATATGGTGGGACTGCCCTAACGCCGATGACAAAGTGATTTTAGTGCCGGGATGGCTCGACTTTATTTGGTCTACCAGAATTGCTAAATCATTCTTTACATGGCCCGCATTAAATAACATGGCAGGTACAATGACTATTTCTTGGCTTTCAGCTGCAGAGAGATGCAAAACCTCAGCAATATGCGGTTTGGCAAGTTCAATAAAACCATAACTAAACTTGAGCGGAGCGAACTTTTTAGCAAAAGTTTTGACAAGATCCTTGAACTGATTGTTAGCAGTCTCGCGACGACTCCCGTGACCAACTAATACGACTGATTTTGGAAGGGTTTTGCTCAAAATTTAACGCCTTTTTTATAATCTGTGATGGAATGTCTCCACTCACACCGTTTCGATGCTGGCTTAATATCCATTGCTTTAAGCAGTCAAGGTCACTATCAGCTAGTTTTCCTAAGATATAGGTATTTTTCTGCCAATAGAACATAGCAGAACGTTTTAAGCAAATACCTAAGCAATCTGATTTGGAAAGATAAACCGTAGTATACAATGAATGTTCACGCCAAAAACCTTCTATCTCCTCCATTCTTCCACATTGGTTATAGCAGCAGAGTATCAACCATCCTTTAGATCGCAGCATGATCTGAAATTTTATTGAAGTCCAATGTTTTGCAAGCGATCCAGCCGACCAATAAACCTGTAAACAACCAAGATAGTAAGTTTGTAAGCCAGACATAAACCGTAAATTGTTTTGCTAGCAAAAAAGGAGCACTACCACCAAATATTTCTGCCGCCGGTGGATGGTATACAAAAGGTATTAAGATTAAAGTGAATCCGACAAATCGAACCCACACTTTCCCTTTGTAGATCATCATATTAAGACCAATAAAAGAACTACCTGCAACTAGAAGCCACCAGAACTGTCGTGCTTCCAGGGGAGCTGCTGTGGCTCCAGGAAGCTCAGGATGCAACCCAAGAGCAGGAGCTGCAAAAAGCGAGTAAAACCCGATGAGACCCATGGAGACACCATCGTACCAACGGTTTTTTTTGTGAAGCAGCAGCATGATCATTATAGAAAGAACCCACACGGTGCAAATTACGCTGTTCATTACCCAAGTCTTGATTAGCCTAGCTTCAATGGTAGCTGGTTGAGGGTGGCCTGCTTCCTCAATATGCTGGTGGTTCCCATGAATGTTTTCACTTTCATAGGATATAATAGGGCCTCCTTCAAATTGTTCGGCTTGAAGAATTAAGGGAATAACTTTTTGGCTCTGTAGGAAAGTTAAAAAACTCCCCGATATAAGGGCTGTTAAAACAACCAACCCAAAGACTTTACTGATCATATTTATAACCTAATGACAAGGGAATGTTGCACTGTGCCTCGCATCATGTGCGGCATCGTGTATAGTGTTACTATGGGAAAATCCCACCATATATAGTAAAAACAAAGCAGCAAAGGACATAGATAGAAGTAATGTCACACGCGTGGATGCTGAGAGTGGCACGGCACCGACTTTTGCAGTCTCTATAGACATAGTTGTAAGCTCTCCTGAAAGTTTAAAAATAATAATAACCATACTATTGCGGATAGTCACCGCTCTTGCCATTGCGAAATATAGTCCGCAGCAAGCTCAAAGCTACTGTATATTCTCAGTCGTTGGTGACTTGCAAATAAGGCTTAGCCTCATATCGTCCGAAGGCTTTTGCAAATCCAGTTCCTAAGTTTTGGTTTATAGGGATATCAAGCATAGATGTACCTCCTCGGGTTTTATGGAATGCTTGAACAGGATCTGGCTTACCTTGGCGGATTACAGTTGCGGGACAGCGTCGGATTCTCACACGACTTCACTGAAAAAGCATTTATTCAGGGGAGGGATTCTAACAGAAGGAAAACGAGACGACTACAAAAAAGTGGATCTTGATATGAAAAAATACAATTAATAAAAATTTGTATCCTCAGTTTCATATTTAGGGTTCGAGCTTTTAGCAAAGCGATCATGTTCCGAAGTTGTACGTCGATTTTCTGGAATAAAAGACATAGCTCTTTCAGCAAGAGCTGTTATGGTGAGGGAAGGGTTCACCCCTGGATTCGCAGAAACTGCAGATCCATCGATTACATAAAGGCCGGGGTAGTTATATACTTCATGACGGGAGTTGATCACTCCTGAATCAACACTCTTACCCATGCAGCATCCCCCTAGGATATGGGCTGTTGAAGGGATTCCCATGATAGACTCTGTTATGAGACTAACAAGAGTACCATTTACTTTTTCTGCAAACTTTTTGGCAAGACTGGTTGCTTCAGGAATAAATGCTTGGGGTGCCTGGCCATCGTCGAGCTCTGTTGCTGTCTTGATCCCTAATAGTCTCACAAGCCCCGTTGTACGCTTCAGGGAAAGTGTAGCCTCTAAGCTTCTCATATATAATAAGATTTGGCTTTTGACTGCAAAGTCTTTAACAAACAAAACCTTTAACCAAAGCTTAGGAGACTTAATGATTTCCTTTAATCCATAAAGCAAGCGATGCCATACATTATTTCCGGGGGAGTGGGGATATATTAAGGTTCGAAGGAAACCTGATCCTTTAGAATAGCGTACTGGTTCCATATGGGAATGATCGTCTGTACAGATAATGGAACTGATAGCAACACCTTTCGAAAAATCTTGTTTAGAATCGGGGGAAACAACGCCAATCAGCGCCTCATTATTGGTTCTTATAAACCGGCCCAGTGTTCGGGATAGATTTGGTAGACAGTTCTTTTTTGACTGTAATTTTAATAAAAGCGGAACCGTTCCCAATACCCCGCCGCTGAGTATAACCTTGTCAGCAGTTATGGTTTTATGATGCCTCTTTAGCCAACCTTCTGATTTTACAGCCTTGAGTACATAACCAGCATTAGCTTTTTGAGGGGCTATTTCAACAACCTGAGTATCAGCTTGAATGGTACAGCCAAATTTTTCCGCTAAGTATAGGTAATTCTTATCAAGGGTGTTTTTAGAATTGAAACGGCAACCAATCATGCAACCGCCACAGTAAATGCAACCGGTTCTATCTGGACCATGACCGTTAAAGTAGGGATCAGGTACTGTAAGCCCAGGCTTTCCCATGTAAACAGAAATGCAGGTTGGATGAAAAGATTTCTCCCGACCGATATCGTGTGCCACTTCATTTAGAGCTTCATCGGTAAAGGTTGAGTACTGGTTTTCAGTGGCCCCTAGCATACGACGGGCAGTTTGGTAATGGGCTTTGAGCTCTTGTTGCCAATCGGCTAGAGCGGACCAAGAGGGAGCTTTAAAAAATTTTTCATTTGGTATCGGTAGAGTGTTACCATAAACAAGCGATCCTCCGCCAACTCCAACTCCAGAGAATACTGTGAGGTGACGAAAAAGGCTGATATTAAACAATCCTCGCCAATTCAGGCTTGGAAACCAGAGCCAGCGTTTAAGATTCCAATTTGATTCAGGGAAATCTTCGGCCGTCAGTCTCTGACCTTTTTCTAAAATCAGGACTTTATAGCCTTTTTCAGATAGCCTCAAGGCGCTTACGCTTCCCCCAAACCCAGATCCTACAATGACAAAATCATAATGATTACGATTAGGCATGTCCCCATTCCTCTAAAACTATGGTCCTCTTATCAAGAGGCACTAAAGATTGCCATCGCAATACTTATCGGTTTAATTTCAAATACGTAAACTATTATCTTTCTGTGTCCTTAGCTTCACTAGATTAGATGAGGCATGCTTTCTCCTGGATTGTAATAGCTGTTCTGATCAAGTCTATATAAGTCACCCAAGGCTGCTGCAATTTTTCTGGGCTGTTTGACGTTCATTCTGCCATGCCCCCAGAGAATATTATTCAAGATGAGTAAGTCACCTCTTTGCCAGCGAAAAATTGTAGAGCATTGCCAAGACGTCTTGATAATGGAAAACGTTTCATGTTTTGTGAGTGGTTCTCCATTACCCCATAGCGTCTTCATAAATGTATCTTTTTTACCCCATTGATACTCTATAAACCAAGATAAAAACCGTCGGTATAGGGGGTTAAAGCGATGAGAAAACTGCTTGAGATCACAAGAGGCTGACCATTCATTAAAGATAGTCATACTGATACAAGTTTTGTGGCTTTTATGATGGGTGATAACACCTGGAAGACAAATTTCGGTAATAAGGTCTCCCTTACTAGTCCAACGATAATCCAGTCCAAGTAAGGTACAAATTTTTTCAGCTTCTTCCACAGAGTTGGAGTGGTAGGCTTCCTTCCAGGATTTGTTCACGTTTAAAAAGGATTTACTACTCTTATTGTAGCGGCGATAACATATTCCATACTTACATAGTTTTTTTTGAATGGAAGGTGCTAATAATGAAAAAGTTTGTTCACAGTCGAACAGCGAAGTTTCCCCATATTTTTGAGGTTGGTTAATACAGTGAAAGATAATGATATGGGGACGCTCTTTAAGATAACACATCTCTGTATGAAAGCTAATAATATAGGGAGCTGGAGCTCCCGTCGAAGAGAACGTATAATTAGTTAACAGCTTTCGGGGGCTGAGGCCTCCCAAGTACTGATTGTCCATTTTAATGCCTAAATTTAGAATAAGCTCTTCTGCTGCATAGGCATCGGCTATGGGAAAGTTACGAAAAAGCAAGGCTCCGTGGGTTTCAAGTTTGCCTTTGATAGCGTCTTTATTTTCTCTGAAATGATGACGAAGGTCGGTATATTCCCAAGATTGTTGACCATCTATAACATGAAGCCGACTCTGTTGACAGGGAGCGTCACTAGAATACTCTTGAGCTAATAACGCTCTTTCGTTAATCAGGTTTTGATTAATCACAGCTGTGTTCCTAGATTTTCTGAAAATGTCGCCTGGTGCAAGGCTTGGCTAATGCGCTGTCTGGTGCCTATGAACTCACTAATAAATTTAAAATAAGCATTAAGAACGGCCTCTGGATCTTCTAAATGGGGGTAATGACCAATATCGCTTAGTTCACAAATAAATCCTTTATTTTCAACAACATGACGATATCTGTCGACCATATGCCGGCCGGAAATAGGGTCGCTTGAACCATTTATAATGGCCTTAGGGGCCGTGTGCATATTTAAGCAAGAAACCCATCGTGTGCGATTCTTTTGCCTTTGTTTGATATAGCTCATTAATTTATGTAACTGTAATTTTCCTTTATTGTAGTTTAGAATTTCCCAGAGTTTATCTATCTCGTAATGGGAGGGTGGTGTATGCTTACCAAACACCTTTTTCAAAGTTTGTTTAAATCGATATTTATTACCCCATCTGCTGATGCTCCCACCTAATGGACCTGTCAGGAGTTTTTGGATGAGTAGAGGGTGATGAGTCTCTGGAAAAAGTCCACCATTTAAAAAGCAAACCGATTGCACCCTTGCTTGTTGCTCCTTGGAGCTAAGATCCCTTGCCAAAAGCTCTTGGGCCACGGTATCCCCATAATCATGGGCCAGAATGTGGTATGTATTAATATTAAGGCGGGATAAGACTGCTTCAACGATATCAGCTTGAGTCGCAATGAAATAGTCCGCATCCTTGGGTTTTTCAGAAAATCCGAGCCCGAGAAAATCCAATGCTATGATATGGAAATATTTTCCCAGCTCATCTGCGATCTTATAAAAATCCCAGGATGAGCTGGGATAACCATGTAATAATAACAGAGGCTTGGTTCTAGGGTCGCCCCATGTCCTGTAGAATATTCTATAGCCATCATGTATCAGAAATTTTCCAGTCAGTTTCCAGTTTTCAGGGCTCATAATACCCCTCCTATCAAATGCATTCTAATGCAGTTTAGAACGCAACAATCGACCAAATTTTTTCTTATCAAGATCATGGGACAGCTGGCCATTTTCCTTCGCCAACTTCCCATTTATAATGACATGGGTAACAGTTTCACCAGAGTCAGTCACCATACGCATATGCCCATTGGCTTTCGGATCATTTCTTTCAAGAGCTGGGCTGAGATCACTATCCAATCGATGAGGGTCGATGATACAAATGTCGGCAATTGTATTTTCTTTAATAAACCCGGTGTCGATGCCCAACCATACGGCCAGCTCACCTGTTAAACGGTAGATAGCCCGTTCTACGCTCATCATATCTTCGTACTTTTGTGCATCCCTGAGTAGGCAGAGGTGTGCATGTTGGAAAGCCATATTTCTATTATGGGCACCAGCATCGCTAAAACCAGGAAAATTAAAAGGATGGTTCAGAAGTTGATGCAAAATTTTGGGTCGATCATTGGCGATGGTAGAAACCCAGCGCACTTTTTCATCATATGTTTCTAACAGGTTCATGAAATACTCAGTGGCATCGATATTTTGTTTCAATGCTAATGAACCAAAACTTTGTCCTATATGGGCTGAAACAGGAGAATCTACGATTGTCATAGTATTTAGATCGCGATGAAAACTGCGTCCAAACTTCCGATCCCATTCCTTTTTAAACTGCTTACGAAAACGATCTGATTTTAACAAACTGCGTCGATCGCGGACATCATCAAGGTCGAGCAATCTTGAGCCTGCATCAAACTCTTCAAACATGGGAGTGTTGCAACCATCACTCCAAACCTCAAAAGAATTAGCTAAGGTTTGAAAACGGAAGTTTCCGCGAAGAATATAGTTTGCTGTATTGCTCAGCCAGGTGGCTATTTTATGGAGAAACCGGTTGCTGCGAAAATCTAGTGCGGCCAGAGCTGTTACTTTTAGAGAACGTCGCATCAAGCCACCGCTGAGCCAAGCTAGTAGTAGAACAGACTGCTTTTTATTGGCATTGGGGGTTGCTTGAAGTATTCTCCCCCGTTTACGTAAAACATTGGCAAGATACTTATATTCCCTGTATGTGGCATTTTGTGAGGGTATCGAAGCTCCATCGTATTGTGATCCATGCATTCGATGCCACTGCAGCATATCTATACTCAATCCTAAGAATCCAGCATTAAGGGCATCATTTAAAATTTCAGTCATTTTTTTCAAGTCGGAAATTGATGCTTTAGTCCGTGAGAAGCACTTGTATTTCTCCAGTACTGCCATACGGATATTGGAATGACCTATGAAAGCTGCTACATTGGGCCCTAGAGCACAAGATTCTAGGTGCTCATAATATTCTGAAGGTGTTTTCCAGTTAACTTTACCTTTGATCCACTTCTGTAAAACTGATTTTGGAAGATTCTCGACTCTGGCAAAGAGGTCGGTGATATCTTCTTCTGGACCTACGGCTAAAGATAAGGAGCAGTTGCCAATGACTGTGGTCGTGACTCCATGTCGTACACTTTCTTGCAAACCAGGATAGGCTTCAATTTCAGCGTCGTAGTGGGTGTGAATGTCTATAAACCCAGGAGTCACCCACTTTCCCCTGGCGTCAATAACTTTATCTGCTAAAAGATCAATATTTTCACCGATTTCTACAATACGCCCCCCTTTAATAGCAATACTGCCGATTTTTGGAGTAGAGCCAGTTCCGTCAAACAACAGGCCATTTTGTATGAGTATATCTAGTGACATTGTAGAACCCCTGTTTTCTTTGAGTACTCCCATCTTGGATATATTCACAATAATGTCAATGAAGCTTATTTTTCTCCTTTTTTAAATTAGATATTCGAATAGCTGGTTAAGATATAGGCAATTGATTTAGATAATTTGAATATAAAACGAGCCCGAAAGGCATTTTCATGGTTTTTACAAAAATCAAAAAACTGCTCAATCGGAGGCTCACCAATGGATTGGCAAACACGGCTCGTCACGGTTTATGTTATGATATGCGATATTCATGATCAACATGGTTTTAAGCATTATTTGCAAAGGGAGAGTAACAACAAAACCGTCACTTTGTCTGATGAAGAAGTGTTAACCATTTTCTTATTTGGGGTTATGAGTCACCGAACAAGTCTAAAAACTATTTACGCTTTGGCAAGTAATCATCTATGCGATTGGTTCCCAAATTTGATTACCTATGAAGCCTTTGTTCGTCGCATCGATCAAATGGGAGAAAGCTTGCCAGCCTTTATCCAAATCCTTATGGAAACCAATTGCGATTTGGAAATTAGTTCACGTTTCAAATTGATCGACTCATTTCCAATTGTTATGGCAAAACCTAAAAGAAGCAATCAAGCAAAAGTTGCTCCAGAAATAGCAAATATAGGTTTTTGTGCAACTAAAAATCTTTACTATTACGGAGTTAAAATACACATCCTAGCTAGCGACCGTGATGGTTCTTTGCCGGTTCCTGAATACATTGGTTTGACCTCCGCAAGTGAGCATGACTTGAGTGCATTTAGAGGTATTGTAGGAGAGTTTTTTAGCCAAGATATTTTTTGTGATAAGGCATATTG
>JBNKNM010000035.1:0-37116 GCA_050293845.1 Pseudobacteriovorax sp.
CCCTAGATGAAATACCAAATACTCTCCATTCTCCGCTGTCAAGCTGAACATATGCAGGTCCGCCGCTATCTCCACGACAAGCTCCTTGTTCAAGTTCCCCATCCGGTCCAACTTCTACTTCTATATTTTTTTCAAAACTATAAATAATGTTTTGCGTTTCAAGTTTTGAACCAATATGCCCCTTTTCGTTAGCTCCAAATCCCACCAAGGTAATACTATTCCCGATTTTCAGTGCTTGTTCTTTTTCATCTAAATCTAAAAGAAGAGGAGTAATCTCCACATCAGAGATAGGTTCCATTAACAATACATATCCAACATCTCGATTAAATTGAGTCGCACTAAATTCTTGAGCTAATCGAAAGTCTTTAATATAGTTATAGTCTTGAATTCCATAATGGTTTTCATCTTTTGATGAATAGGGACCACCAAATCCTGTTCTAACTTCATAGTATTTCAACATAGCTCTATTTATATTTTCTAGACAATGGGCTGCCGTAATAACAACTCTAGGATGTACAAGTGATCCCGAGCAAAAAGTAGAGCCATCCCTAAGTAGTGCTACTGCTGACGGCCATTTGTCGTTGGCAGGAGTTCCATTGTAGATAGACAGCCAGCTACCAGCAGACTCACGACCACAACCTAACATTACGAAAGCTGAGATAATTATAAAAAGCCCAGCATTCCGCAATACTAAGTATTTATGACTTATCTGTTCACGATGATTTATTTGTTTCTTCATGATGCTTTACAGATTTCCTTGCTAGTTTGCTAAATTAGACAACCAGTGCTATTTAAATATTGCACAAATTTTTAGCTGTAGTTAGTAGCTAACATTTATACCTATTTGCTAAACTAATATTCTAGTCCCCGTGTGCCTTCCTTGTAGCGCGTTTGGTTTAAGCTATCAACATTCTTTTATTGACTTCCTGTGTTAATTTAATCATGGTGAGCGAAACGTTACCGAGATTTTAAGTTAAGCTTTACTCAGGGGGGGGTTAATGACGTATACTGAAGAACTCGCAAATGCAATAGATTGTTGGATAAAGGCTAAATCCACCCGGAGTTTAAGTATGCTAAGTCGGCTTGCTCAGGTGAGCTATTCAAGTGCCAGACGAGCAGCACAGAAGGAAGTTGAGACTTCTCAACAGATCTGCTTAAAGATTGCAGCGGTGATTATGTCTAGAGCTGAATATTTAGAGTTTACAGCTAAGTATTGGCCTGATCTGAATAGGTTTATTGCAAAGATAACTCCCCCAGTAAGTAAAGACTCAATTCTTGTTGATTTTATGCAATCTGAAAAACACTTTATGGTTCTTGTACTTGCATCTAGTGCTGATGGAACCTCAAGGGAAGAGGCGGTTGAATGTTTCGGAAGAGGTATAGAACCGTATTTTAATGAAATCGTAGACTCTGGTTGTGTGAATTTAACTTCCAATGGTAGGTGGAAACTCAATGAAGACTTCGGTTCTCCGTCATTTGAACTCGCCAGAAAAATGATGATAGCTTTTATTGCGAACCACAATCGCAAAAATGATGATGTTTCTGGAACTACAACATCTTGGGTTTGTTGGGAATCTGTCAATGGAGAGACAGCGAGAAATGTCAATATGAAGATTAAAAAATGTGCATCTGAAATATTTGAAGAAGTTTCTGATCCTAGAAATAAAGGAAATGTGCTAGTATGTTCAGGGGTTTATTCGGGGATAATGAAGGGAGTGGAGGAAGTTCTATGAAGTATCATATCGTAACGTTTATATCATTTTGCATGCTGATTTCGTTGAATTTGTTTGGCAGTGGTGGAGCAGTTGGAGGTGGCAACAGCCCACTCAAACAACTACTGCTTTCAAGCGAAGAAATGACAGAGGTTTTTCAAATTTTGGATACCCAAAATGTCGCCTATATACAAACCTCAGAATCTACATATGAGATTTCAAACCAAGGTAGTAGTTTAACGGCGGTCGAAATTGAAACACTTGATGTCTTTACGTTGTCTGTTAGTGACGAATAAAATTGATTCCTCCCATAATAGGGAGGAACTTCACCCACCTTAGACATTGTCATCTTTCCTAATTTTCAATAGCTCTCGATACTCAACTAAGCGTTCATTGAGCAACCGATTCTCGGTAGAAATCTTTACTATCTCCTTATCAAGAATTGCCACTTTCTCGCTAAGCTCAGTGTACCCATCAAGCATTTTGCTCAGTTTTTCGATCTCGCTGTTTTTATGTTGAATCTCTGCGTTAAGTGTTTTTACAGTTTCAGCCATCCCCTCAGTTGCCTGCAATTTCTCTTTAAGTATCGCATTATTTTCGATAGCGTCCCTAGCTTTAGACAGTGCTTTTACTTTTTCTGCTTCTAAACCAGCAATTTGAGCTTCATATGCTGACTTTAAATTCTCTTCAGACAGACGAGCATTTGACTGGACACCTTTGAAAGTATCCAGAATAAGTTTCATAGAATCTGCTACAGTCTTAATTTCTTGAGATCCACCTACTTGAGTGGATTGATAGTTTTCCAATAAATCTGATAAAAATTCACCTGACTTCTTTCCAGTATTTGCAACAAGCATATTGAATTTATCTTGTGTTTCATTACTTGCTCTTATCGACATAGGTTGAGACTTGCTCATATTGATTCCTCTTTAAAAAATAGTTTTAAGCCAATGCCTCTAGAAAATTGAACCTAGCGGGATCTATCTCAATAATCAAAGACCTTCTCACATTATTTTTTTGGTCTATCTTCCTCAGCAGAATGCTTTCCCTCAGGTGGTAAAAGCCCTGATTTAAGCCTAGATGCATCTTTATGGGTTTTCTTTGCTTGAGAATGCAGCCAGCCATCCAACTCTTCGGTATCATCTGCAAGACTACTTGCAATACCTTCCATCGTTTTTGCCGAATGTTGGGTTTTATAAGCTTTTTTTTGCTCAGGGGTCATCTTATGAGAAGGAATTGTTTCATAGATATGGTCAATTTCTTGGCCTCCGAATAGATCGCGTTTAGTTATGGTTCTAACGTGAATTTTATTTGAGTAGGCGCGCTTTTTCTTTGGTGCAGGGTTTTTTAAGCTTTCGATTTCTGCCGCCATGAAGGATATTTGGGATTCGAACTTTTGTACTTGATATTGAAGTTCACTAATATGTTCTTTGGCAGCCAGCAATTCCTTAGAATCATCCCACAATTGGTAGTACATCGCCCAGGCTTCGTCGGTATTAATAACCTTTACCAGCGCTGCGATAGAATCCTTAGGAAGGAACAAAACCTTGGGTGTTTTGATTGGTATAACACCATGTTTTGCAAGCTTTTTTCGGATGTTCGGCACTATTGGTTCCGAACATATGGCATACTTATCTAGATGTTTTGTTATGTTCCTTGTTGATGTATTTAACAATTCTGCAATCTGTGAAACCGTTAATCCATCCTCATCACCCATGGAAATAATTTGAACAAGTGCATCTTTCCCGCTGAGTGATATTTTCTTTTTATTTATCGCCAGCTCCAATTTTGAGTTTGGCTTTACGAGATCCATATATAATTTCCTTTTGACAATATGAATTTGTTCACTAAAAAATTAGCAGGAAAGAAATAAGAGATAGTCGCTTGAAGATGATTGTGTACCGGAGCAAAGTGGTAGCACAGTTTAATAACATATCCATATTTTATATTGGTGACAAGGGAAATGAGGCCGAAGCCTCACTTTTTAGGCTGCTTTTGTATTTTCGAACGCTGCTAGTATTTCTCTGAAAGCCTCTAGAGCTGCTAGCGAAAGATCAAAGCCCTCTGATACTGAGAGATCTTTTAGTTCCGCAGGTACTAGAGTTAGCCCGCTAAATGCTTGAGACAATGCATCACGAAAGTCCTTACTTTCAAAAAGCTTTAAAACATCGGTGATTTGCAAACCATCACCTGAAACTTCCTTTCCAATTAGTACTCCCAGAGTTGTTATAAAAGCAATAACATCCTGGGTTTCATTAATTCCGGCCATCAATACCTCACTTTTTAAAATTATGTTGACTCCCGTTCGTGGAGCTTAAACTTATAGCTTTTTCAAGCCTCTTCACAAGATCTGCTAGAAGCTTTAATAAATCAGCATTTTCTTTGGAAAATTTTTCGAACTCAGGAAGCTCTGTTATGATTTCTTTAATCTTTCTATAAGCTGTTACTGCCCTAGACCATTGCATCCAATCGCGGTGTTTACTACCGTCGAGGGCTCGTGATTTAAATCTTGATTTTGGTAAACTGTGAGAATGGATCTCCGATTTAAAGTTCATAATCGACCTTATTACCATAACTTTTTGTCAATTTCTGAATCTAAAGCACTTGCAAAACGTTTTTCTGCTGCGGAAACCATTTTTTCTTCAGCTTTCTCACGCCTAAGCATAGACGCAACAGAAGCAATAGTATTTCGAAACATTAGCCATTTTTTCCTTGTCTCTTTCGATCTCCAGACATGCAGCCTTGATCCTCTGTCCTTTTGGATAAATTTTTTGCGGGAAAAAATATAGGTTCGAGATCCCAGGGTAATGGCAACTATTTGCTTTCTTTGGGCTCGCGGTATTCCCTTCTGTTTAATAGGCTTACGCTCAGAACTGAGGAATCTGATTGCAGAAAGGCGTTTTTTATCTGCAAATAGTTTTGAGGAGATTCCTGCCTCGATACCGCCGACACTTCTCACTAAACTAGTGGTTAGAACGGAGTCGATCGCGGGCTTTGAATATGGATTAGTAGGCCCATACTTAGGTCCCTTCCTCGGCAGTCCATACTTTTCTCTAGTAATCTCAGATGAGACTTTTTTAGCAGCATTTATAGACTTATTTTGTGCATTCTTAATTGCTTGCAAATATGCTTTCATACCCTCTTTTTTAAGCAAGAGAGGTAATTTTGATTTATCGAGTGAAAGCCGTATATCCATTAATTTTTCCGCTCAAGATGGGTAAGTCTTTCCGATATTGCCTCAAGATTTTCATTAATCATTTCGAGAGATCTGGCATGTAGATCAAGCTTAGCCGAAAGTTTATTGATACAGGATGTAAAATGCTGAAGAGACTGAACAAAAGAATCATAAGATCGTATATTTCTTTCTTCAACTTTTGCTATCGCGCCTCAAGCCGCATTATGTCACGATCGTAGGTGAAAGGGGATGGGGGAGGATTCTTGCTATCAAAATACATCCTGTAAATGAGGACGATCGCAACCAGAAGTGGCCCACCTGTTTTGATTATCTCAATATCGGCCAATTTCTTAACTCCCAGCAAACCTCAACCTACATTGCCGCTGACATCATATATCACTGACGGCTATTGTGAGAAGACGAAGCTTTGCAGAAAATTTTTAAAAAATCCTTTATCTCTAGCGCTACGTAAACTTTGCTCCGGTTTCTTCGAAACGCTATTACTGGTATTTCCTGACCTGTTACATGACTTTCTGCTTGATTGAGAGCCTCCCAAATATTCAGTCGCTCTTGGTTTTTTACTTCGATTGCAAAGGGAATTTCTGCCTTTGCTTTACTACTCAAGTGAATATCAACACCATTGACACCACTCGGTGTTACCGTTACATCATCTGTAGTGAGGTCTGGAAAATGTTCTAAAATTGCAGACTGCACTTCCTTGGCAGCTCTCTGGCCTTTGGCCTTCGCACTCCTTGCTTGCACTCTAATCCTTTCTATCCAATATGTTCTGCAAATACTGATTTAGTATTTAACAAGTCTATATCGGGCTTGACCCTAAAATTTCCAACGTATGGATTGAAATATGTCCTGTATTCTTTATCAATTGAAACTAGCTTGCAGTCAGCGAAGAAAAGAGCTGCTGCTGTATCGAGGTCTTTATCCAAAAATCGACCACGTATTGGCGATGACTTTGGATGACCAAGTTTGTTAAGAAACAGCCCGACTACGTTGACATGGATTCCGCGAAAGTATTTTTTTGAAATAAAACTACGAGGAACAGGAGACTCAGATGGAACTTTTCTGGATTCTATAACTTTAATATCAGTTATATTTTCAGATGAGACATTCTTGAGATAATTAACTTTGTCTGAAGCTAAAATTGAGTCAAGTTGTTTTCTCGATACGTAAATGACTGAATACAATTTAATCAAAGCATTCAAATCTTGTAGATAAATACGCCTATCGGAATAATCATTTTGAATCAGGTTAATTATCTCTTGAAGTTCATTTCCGGAATTTTTTTCCTTCACTGACGATAAAAGCTTCTCCTCAAGAGTTAAAAGATAGTTCAAGTAATCATCGCCAAGTTGACTGTTCCATTTGGCTGCAAGGAACTTTGAAGCTTTAAGATCTAAAATATAATCTGTGTACCCTATCTTATTAGAATTATTAACAGAACCAAACGGAACTACTCGATACCCTAAACGTTCAGTTCGTGAAATGAAGTTCTGAGCAATCAATTTTTTACGGATAGTCTTCGCATCAGTTCCAAGACTTTTGGCAATTTCATACGTCGAAAGTCCAAGATCACCGTTTAATTCACTTCGTTCTCTTGGTGATATGAAGGTCACTTGTTCTAGATTATTCAATTCTTTGTTCCTATGTCTAAATGTTCTTAGAAATATAAGTTGGTAATTATTTCGATTCCCTCATGTTGCCAACCAAAGGATGGAACCAAAAAATTGATTTTTCGGTTTCCTTGACAATTTTTCGTTCTTTGAAAAACTTTTTCGCCACCTCTTTTAATCCGCTTTTCTTAAATGGATGAGATACCGACCTTAATCCGTGGTCATCAATATGGACATGATTACCCCTCGGATGGCCGATTCTATAGAGGTAGGTGAGTACTTTTTCCCTTGCTACGCCGTTGAAATATTGACTCACAAGATCACCTATTCGGATGCAATCTTCTGGGAAAGCTTGTTTATCTTCGAGGGCTGACTCTATTCGAGCGTCAATTAGCTTTGGCGTTTCTGTGCGGATATTGGAAATATCAGCCTGCTGCTTTTGAAGTGCATTGAGCATCCCTTGTAACACTTCAAGTTGGCCTTGAGACTTCGTGTGAAGTTCATAGGCTCTGTCGGTTACTTCCCATAGTAGGCTGTAGATCTCCCAAGCTCTGGGGGTATTGATTACCTTAGCCAATTTCCGAATAGTTTCTTTAGGGAGAAAAGTAGCACGATTCACTTTAAGTCCTATAACTCCTTTATTTTTAAGTTCTTTTAGCTTGGTCCTCAGTAATACTGTGGAACAAAAATTATGGTTGCGAAGATGTACCCATATATTCTGATCAGTTGTTCCGAAAACACGGGCAACCTCAGTAAGAAGCAAACCTTCCTCGCTATCCATTGTCACCAGATCAATGAATAGCTTTCTTCCTTCAACGGATATTTCTTTTTGCTGTACGTCAATATCTTTCATAAGGCAAACCCAAGATTTTTTAGCTCTGCCTTAGCCTCTTGTGTTCTCTGGTTGTCAATAACATCAAGCAGATGCGCAATATCATTTCGATTAAATGTGTAGTATCCAAAGTCCCCTTCTACTTCGATCCCAAGATTAATATCGGGATGTTTTTCGCACTCTTCAATAATATCTCTGTGGGTTACATCAAAAATACGTGCAACATCACTTATGTAGACTACGCACGAATCCGACATCATCATTATTTTTTCAATAATGCGCCTACCGGCGATCGAGCCTTGAAAATCTCTGAATAGTTTTTCCACTCCTTCTAATTTGAAAAATAGTTTTTCAACATCACAAAAATAATGGAATGCGTAGTAGTCTAAGCACTTAATGTTCTGCCCAGGATGGTCTTCATCAAGATTAATGGCATCCTTAATACCTCTTGGGAATCTCTCTTTAATTTTATCCTCATGTTTCTCGATTAAATTATGCACCTGTCCAGGTTGCATTTGAAGCGCTCTAGAAATTTTTATGGTCGTAGTAAAGAGCCGACCCTCGATGCCTATCACATATTTTTCAGTCATTAGTAACTCCTTCATTGTTAGGTAAATATCCATATTTCATGAAAAGGTGATATCCTTTGCGTGTCAAAGCATATAGTTGCTGGTTTTTGCCACAGCTTTTAAATGTAGAGGGACTAAAGTGTTCCGAATTTTCCATGTTCAAACGCTTTCTCACAAAATCAACTGCGTCCAAAACCATCGAGTGACTGATTCCGAGCTCCATCGCGATCTGAAGCGTATTGGTGTAGTGCTTATCCATAAAGCTCCAATATCTTAAGGGCTGCTGATTGCTCGTAGACTTTTACGGTCCCCCACCTAACATCTTCGATTTCTCTAATTTCAAAGTTCCACTTTCGACTTATCTTCGAAAATAGTCGTCCCAAAGCACTGTCGCTTTTGGAAACGGTAGCAAGCTGGGGGTACTTGTTTTGCCAAGCAATCGCTGTCTTCCATTTTTTGGCCTCGCCTAGTTGCGCGAGAAGCTTCTCATTGGTTTTTTCTGACGTCTTAAGCCTTCGCACTGCGGCACTCGCAGTAGCCATGGCGGTGGCGACTTTTTTATCACCAATCTTAGCTCTATCTCTTTCGGCCTGAATCCTTAGGGCATGCTCTTGCTTGAGTCTGTTCCCAGCTTCAATTAATAAGTCGGAAAGGTCTTTTGGCTTTTGTTGCTCGGTAGATAGTCTTAGGCACTCAGTAAGAAATCGGCGCATTTGATGGCCCGCTTCTTTATGACCGTTGGCTATAACTTCCATAGCGACCTGAATGGTGGTGGTAATCTCCTTACTAGGTGCACCACGACCGGAATTCTCGACTTTTTTGTCGAAAATTAAATAATCAATGTTTTCAATGTAATAAGTGAGTTTCCTGGAAGCCCATTTGTTGAAATCGAGAGTTTTTGCAACAGCTCCCTTTTCTACAAGGACATCAAAAATATCCCTCAAGTTGACTTGATCATCTAGCTTGATTGGTATTGGTGTTTTAAAATCTATTTGAATAAGATTAGTCATCCTTACCCACCTTTTCTGTCATGTCATCAAAAAGTGGAACATTCAGATACCTGGGACCAAAATGTTTGGGTTTAAACTTGGTTTTCAGATCACTAAGAACATCGATGATGTCAGAGTATTCATTTTGATATCGGTCATTTTCTGGGATGTTTGTGAGGAACTTCTTAAACTGACCAAGCGCACCAGAAATAAGTTTTCTTTGCACCCAAGCGTGCTTTTCAATTTCGTCCATTTCGGCAAGTGTTTTAGCTCCACTAATCCAGCTCATCTTGCCGAGCCCATCTGGAGTACTGTCAACCTGAAAGTAACCGAACTTATGTTGATACTTTCGTACAGGAAGTCTGCTATTAAGTTTGGCTATGATTTCCCCACGGTGATTAAACTCTTCAATAAACATTTCTTGAAATTGCGCAGCCCTTTTCCCTGTAAACCCCATCGCTAATACGGCGAAACCATCTCTTGTAATCTCGTACATGGCATTTGATTTGCCAGTTTCATCGATGTATTCACTCGGCGCAAAATTGCGCCGAGCAAATAATTTCGAATAGTTAAGTGCTTTATTCCTTATTGATCGCATGACATCTTTATGATTCTTTTCAAAAATTTTAGCGATAACTAAAGATGTTGTAACAGGTCGCTCATTCTTCACATAAACGAGGTTTGTATTGTTAACCACTTCAAGATTCATATCTGTTAGTCTCCGGTCTCCGAGGGCTTATTTTTTAATACGTTTTCATGGCCCATCTTTACTCGATAAAATGTCGCTAAACCTAAAAAGCGTCTTACATCTCTAGAGTGGTACCTTTCAGTGAGCTGGTCGAGAGTCAGATTTGATGAAAAGAATGTAAACTTCTTCTCACCCTTTTCCGTGTATGCGTGAAGCCTCTGATCAAGGATTGCGTAAAGCTGCTCTCTGGTCCATTCTGTAGAACGTTCGACACCGATATCGTCTAAGAACAGAAAGCGACATGATGTTAGTTTTTTTTGGATCTCAGTTTTGTAATGAAAATCGTCCTGAGCCATGGCATCAATAGCATGTTTTAGTTGGGTGAAGATGACTTGCTCTGGATACTTTTTCACAAGCATGATCGCTAGTGTTTTCAAGATAGCTGTTTTACCGCATCCAGGATCTCCATATAAATAAACTCCCTTGTCATTAGTTTCGGGATCAAATCTTAAGACCAAGCCACCAACTTTGTCCGAACCTTTCCAAAAGTCGCGAACATAGGCAGGTCTGAATGTTTCAAAGTCCTTTCTTGTTATGCCAATATAGTTTGAGTCAATAGCCATAGATCCAACAAGTAGGGAGGTCTTCCACCTTTCTCGTTCCTCCTCTGTAGGACCAGGAATATGCTTTGGATTTCGACCTTCCGCCATTTTAGATAGCTCAGAAAAGTTAACTGTCATCAGATGACTCCTCTAGCTTAGCTTGTGACTCGGTGGCCTCACGCACGATTCTACGCTTATACTCCTCGTGACCATCATCGACCTTTGTACGATATGCGTTTAAAGGCCCACAATTGCTGTTCTCTTGCGATTTTTGATATAGGATAAGGTCTAAGCTTGTCCTTTCCCCTTTTCGCCTCAGAAGCCCTACTGGGCTAAAGGATTTATCACGCCAAAATTCAGAGTTCTGACACCAGGAAAACAAAGAAGTGATATCGTCTTCAGAAAGCTGGTACTCATGTCGCATTCTGGTTATAGCTACTACAAATTTTGCAGGTTCGAACTGTCCTCTAGGAACCTGTTCTTTTGCGTATGTAAACCACTCACTAGCTTGCGTCATATCGAAGTCGGAAATTTTGCCAACCCATTTTTTTGGTATATCCTTTTCTGAAATAAGAGAAACATCAGATGCGCTAGCATCTGACAAAAAAGATGAACTCTGTTCGGATTCAGAACTGGTCTTCTTTTTTGATATTTTTTCTTTGCTATGTGTTGTATTGGATTTGCTTAAAGCGAAGCCGCCGTCGGCCTGAGCTTTAATTGCACTTGAGTTGCTTAACTGTAGCTTCATCAGCATAAGTTTTCTCTTTGTTGATGCACCTCCTTTACGAGATTTTTCTAGGTGTTTTTTCATAGATAGAATCTGGGCTTCATTGCCATGAATTCTATAATGATTGTCCTTTGTCTTAGAAATATAGCCGGAGTTTAACAAGGCATCAAATAGCCGATCTCCAAACTTTTCTTCGAAAACTAGACACCAGTCGAGAATTTCATCCTTAGTAGCCTCCACTTTTCCTTCTGACTGAGAACCGTGCCATAGTCTGGGTAAAGGGCCAATTAGGAAGTTTTCTTCAATTTGAGAGAGAAAGGATAGCTTTTTTAACCGACTATCACCGAACGCGTGTTCTTCAATATTTAGCCGCATATTTGAGTCCTTTTACTGAAAAATAGGTTGATACGAGCCTGGTAGGAGGCTCGATACTAGAAAAAAAAATCTAGGTTTTAGACTCTCCTTTCATCTAAGATCTGTGTAAGCCGGTTCAGGCGTGCCTTGACAAGCTTTAGCGTGCTATTGCATTGATCGGCATAGTTTTTTTTGGACGCTTCAAGCATCTCTTTTAGTTTTAAAATGCTAAGGAGTTCTCTTTGGAGATCGTCTACGTCCATGCATTCGGTCTCTTCTGGCTCCAAGGAAATTAAATCTGCCCTCAACTCTTCAATATCTTCTAACTTCAACAAAACTCCTCCTATCTTGTTACACAATTATGACGCTGATATGTTTTCGTTAAGATCGTTAAAACTCTGCTCTGCATTTTGCGGCATTGTTTCGGCTTCGACATCAACGGTAATTCCCAGTAAAATATGTGGTGCAAATTTACGAATAAGCATCATGGCTGATCTGTAGCTAAGCATTTGTACCGGCATACTTTTATATTTAGGATTACGAATCCAGTCCTCTCCTATCGCCATTCTAATGCTGGCTTCGGCCTCACATTTAAAACCATCTGACTTTCTCGTTGCCATAGCCCAGATCCGAAGGTCTTCCCACTTTTCTCCTTCCTGTCTCCAGCAGATATCTGTGGAAAAAACTCCTCGGCTCATTGCTAGTGCCATAGCCAATTGAGCGGAGATTTGAGGTGTACCGTTTATGGTAGAAATTTCCTTAAGAGCGATTATATTGCTTGACAGTCCAAGGTCGTTCCCTATTTGTAGGGCAACAAAAATATCTTCCGGTTTGCCAGCATATCGTTTTGGAATAATCCCTGATTTTACAAATTGGTTCGAAATTGCAAGTAATTCCTGCATTTGTGGTGGTAGACTTAGTAGTTCTTTTTTTTCAGCAATAGCTAATTCGTTTACCATGTTGACCCCTTTCTCCATGAAGGTAAACTGATTTTCTGGACACCCTCATAGTATCCAGGCCATTTATTTTCTTCTTGGCATCTTTGATAATCTAATATCGCTCGATCGATAGCTGCGTTACCAGCTATTATGTCTTCAGGTTCGAAAGTATATAGCGAAACGTTAAATGGTGGCTTTGTTTCTACAACCAGAAATAGGTATTTAAAGTATTCACCGGTAATAATTTTCAGGCCGCGCATGGTTAGAGCAGCAGAAATATGATAATTATGAATTGACGCCGTTTTTTCAAACTCGTACTTCCCCTCGGAGGATGTGGTCTTTAAGTCAACAACGAAATTTTTTGATTTGAAAAGGAGGTCTGGTCTGCACTTGAGAGTTTGATTAAAGTCTGGATCATTCCAGTAGCACGAGACTTCAGGTGTACCATCTAAGTTTAAAAAGTAACGACCAACTTTTTGCTCAAGTACAGCTTCGTGTATAGCTTCTAATAGCTGGAATTCTTTATATGGGATTACTATTTTATTGGGATTCTTATCAACAAGTTCTTTATATGCGTTATGACGGCGATCCTTACCAATTGGACCAGAAATATACAGATCCTTGAATCTCGCAAATTCCAGTAGCATCGCGTGAATATCTGTGCCCATTGACTGAGATTTTGTATCTGAAATTTTAAGACCGTCTTCTTTAAGAAATTTATAATGAAAGTTCCTTGGAGTTTTTAGCAACTCTTCGATTACTGACTTGCTTAGCCACCACCATTTACTGTGATAGTCAGCCATCGGTTCGTCTTCAATAATAAAATTACCTCTAGGTCCAAAAACTTCAGATGACATGCTCAAACTCCGCTTCGGGGTTTTTTTCGCGAATATAGTCATTAATGACTTCTTGGACATACTGTAGGCTTAAAAGGCTCGGCGTATGAGTTTGAGTTCGCCAGCTATTCAACGTACGAACATCAAAATTAATACGACCCCATAATTCAGTGGAACTCATTCCTGCGTCGCGTGCTTCTTGCTCTAAACGGTCTAGGAGTACGTTTGTATCTAGAAATTTAAGGAGTTTGACTTTTGCCATTACACTGTCCTTGTGTAAAATGGGGATCAGTCCAGTGACCGACCCCCCAAACCAGGGTATCTTATGAGCGTGTGCAGGTAATTTGCACATCGTCAGTTGAGTTTAATTTGATGACATTTGATTGACCGACATCAAAGGCTTTTTGCTCTGCAATAGATAACAGAACTGGAGCATTGGCGGAAGCTAGTGACTGGATTGAATCATATGTTAGTGATTGAAAATCACTTTCACAAATGTTGCTGTCATCATGATCAAAAATTAAAGTTTCAAAGTTCATGACGTAGCTATAGAGGGTGATTTGTATTCCTGTTAAAGCGGGAGATATAGAATTAGGGTTATAGGCATTCTCGAAAAGCCCTAAGGGTAAATCTAGTTGCCAACTGTTTAGCAATGGTGAAAACGGAAAGTCTTCAAATGTTTCTACTGACCTTAAAACAACAGATTTTTCTGAAGCATGACTAAGCGAGTATCCGCTAAGTCTCGAAGCAAGCTCTTCATTTATCGATACGGGAACATTGAAATCTAAAGTTACTAATAGATCAGATCCACCTACTTCGACTACGGCATCCTCGACTTCGATGGGAGTTAGAGCTAGATTTAATAACTCAATGACTCTTGTTTCATCCCCATCTAAAGGGATACGATTGTCGCCACAGATTAGATACTGGTGATTTTCTTCTACAGTGATAGTACATGATACTCCGTCCTTTCCGTCCTGGCCGTCTTTTCCTTCAGGGATGGTAACGATACTTTCACCGCATTGAATAGCATCGGTACCATTCTCAAGCTTAAGCACCGAACAGCTTACTCCATCAGCACCGTCGATACCGTTTGCACCATTCTTTCCTTTGTCTCCCTTGAAATCGCAACCGATAAAAGCGAGGATGATAGGTAAAAAAATTAGACTAAAAAATTTCATACATGATCTCCGAAAAAATTATAATAATACTGAAGCTTTATTGCTCCAGATTTAGGGTTTAATTGACCAGTTTTGCTCGAAGTCAAAAACTGATTTATGTAGGCCCACTATGGGATCATCAGAACAACATGGGTTTTCAATTACTCGAACCCCTGCTCTGATAAGCATGTCCTTCAATACTTTGTTTTCTAGTCGTGTACCAAATTTCAATAGAAGCAAAAACTGAATACGACTCAACACTCTGCTAAAATCACGAAAGATCATTGTCGCAATCACAATCTCTATATATGAAGCTTTGGGGAGACTAAAAATGTAGTCTTCAATATTTCGCATATAAGGCTTCATTTAATGTCCAGGGCTTTATGTTTATCCTTTGATCGCCGAGGTGAGTTGCATGTTAATCTTAAAAAAAACCTTATCTCAACATGCAATTTTCCGAGTTATATTTTTCGAAAAAAAAATCGTGTGATTAATAAATGTAAGAGTGAAAAATATTTTTAGATGGTATTGAAATTCTTAAAATCTGCGATTAATTGCAGATTAAATTGCACGTTTATAGCTTGAGATCAAACTTCTACCAAAAAAATTGATAAGTTATCAATCGCACAAGTTTTATAGTAAAAAATTAACTCCAACTCTATTACGATAATTATTCTATGAAGTTACGTGAATGTTGTGAAATTGCAGATATATTTTTCGCAATAATATAAGTAAACAAATGTCCTCAACTACGTATGCGTCATCTGCTGGAGATTTAAGATGAGCCAGAGGGAAAAGCTGATAGATCCCCTTATGAAAATGTACAAAGTGAATACTCAGAAAGAATTATGTAAGAAAATTAAAGTTTCTTATTCTACTTTTAATCGGTGGTATAACGGAGAGATTCAAAATCCCTCTGAAAAGTTTTCAATCCGCTTAGGTACAGAGTTATTGAAAGTGTGGAGTTATGACGAAGTTCAGAAAGGTATTTCTCTCGCAGGTGTTGATACAGCAGTTATCTCTGAATCGATTAAGAGAGATCGAGTTAGAGCCGTAATTAACGCTGTTACTACATGTTCGAGTCACATGCAAGGTTTGACGCTTGAAGAAATAACATTGCTTGCATTTCAAATTCTATCAAAAAACGACATCGATCCTAACGATGCGAAGCAGGTTGCGGTCGAAATAATAGCTATATTTCAGTCTAAAAATATGACTTGAATTTGTGAATAAAAAAAACTACGTTGCTCAATCGGTAGGTTCTAGGATGGAAACTACCGCTCAATATCCTCAACTCTTCAATTTCACTTCTTCGCAAAATTCCCTTTGCAATACTTAATCTATTGAGGTTTATTTTATGGGTTCCGGTAAAAGGGATAAGCTCTTTGACAATTTAATATCAAAGGAAGAAATTTCGAGAGAACTTGGCATTTCCGTTAAAACCGTCAGCAACTGGATGTCAAAGGGTAAGCTGCCTAGCATAAAAATTGGTCGAAAAAACTATGCTATTAGGTCGTCCTTAGAAATCTGGTTTGAAGAGATACGGAAGAAAGGATATATCAAGTGAAAAAGAAGAAAACTCTAATTGCCATTAACAAAGCTGGTTATGAGCGAAAGAACTTTAGCATTCATATAAAAGAACCGACTACTGGTTGGAGGAAGTACGAACATCCCGACATTGACCTTTTGAATTCTCGATTTTCATCAGGAAAGATTTCATATGATGATTGTTTTAAACATATTAAGGAAATTAGAGATGAACTTTATAGGGTTAGAGATAGTGATGTGAATCGTGTTTTGGATGATAATAGACGAATAGCAGACGAATATTATGCTTTTAAATACCTGAAGAAAAGTAAACAACGTAGGTTGGCGAAAAGTACGTTAGAATCTACATATAACGACCTAACTCGTGCAATATCGTCAATCGGTCAACTAAGCCTACAGTTTACTAAGATAGAGAAGCTACAAGAAGAGGTTGATAAGTATTATGAGGATTACACAACAACTACTCCTCATGCGAAATCAGTAATGCGTCTAAATGCTTTGTTAAAATTCATGGGTAGACCAGAAAGAGATCGGTTAGAGTCGCTCCCCCAGGATTATACCGAAGTCAAAAATCTTTCATTTGAAGAGGCGAAATCAGTAATTACTTCCTTAGATGGAATCGACAGAACCCTTTCAGAAATTGCTTATTTCTCAGGTCTTAGGCTTGGTGAAATTTTTAGTCTAACTTCTAAGAAAATTCGTAAGGTTAGTGGAGGCTATGCTTTTTTGGTAGATTCTCAAATGCTCAGGTCAGGTGAAATTACTCTGCCCAAGAGAAGAAAAATTAGGAGAGTTTTTGCACTACAGGGATGTAAGAAATCCATTGAACAGTGGGTAGATATTGGCATGGATGAAAGGAGGAATTATAGGAATAGGAAAGTGTCACAGGTAGTCCAGTCTGCTTGCATAATGCAGGATACTTCCCAAACTATTTCGTTCAAAGACTGGCGTCATTGTTACGCAATTAATCTATTGAATGGTGGTGCCACTATAAGTCAAGTAGCCAGCAATCTTGGCAACTCAGAGGCAGTGTGTAAAAAGCATTATATTGGATATATTTTGACTAATGATGGAATCGATATTATTGCGAAGAATTTTCAGGAAAGTGGGGCTGGAATTTCAAATTTTGATGTCTAAGCGGTTGGTTTGAAATCTCTAAGCAGTTTTTTTGTCTTACTGTACTTAACATATTGAATTTAAAAAACTTTTGGTAGCGAGGACGAGAATTGAACTCGTGACCTCAGGATTATGAATCCTGCGCTCTAACCAACTGAGCTACCTCGCCAGAAGAGGGATTCCATTAATAAATATTTCCTCAGTAATTGTCAACAGCTTCTACCAATGAATCCCCTAGAAAGAAAATCTTTACCGCCCAGGAGACTGGCTCAGCAAAGCTGAGCCCTATTACCGACGATACGGTGGCAAAGATAATAGCTCATGACTATGGATAAAGTCAGGACTACGATCTAATGCCTGGGACAATGCCGTCACATTTTCCATATTAGTGAGCAAAGAGCAGCCATACCTTACCGCAGCTTGTCTGATCTTAGAGCCATTGGTCAGTTCCTTACGCTGAGAACTCTTCGGAATATTAATGACAAAGTCCACCAGTCCACCCTTTATGACCTGAAGAACATCATGATCTCCCTCACCGGGCCAGTCTAAGGCGGTTACTTTGATATTATGCTCCTTGAGGTACTGCGCAGTGCCCTTGGTTGCAAATAGGGGAATGCCTAATCTTTCGAAAATACGTGCGGCCGGAAGAAAGCGTAGCTTTGTTTCTTCAGATCCAGAACTCACCAAAACCCCTTTCTTCGGGGGATGAACTCCTGAGGCTTCTAATGCCAGCAGCAACGCCGCATCAAAGCTTTCTCCGATACACCCAACCTCTCCCGTTGAAGCCATCTCAACACCCAATATGGGATCGACACCACCTAAACGCTTAAAGCTAAACATGGCAGCCTTCACGCCCACATAGGGTAGGTCATCCTCATTAAATCGCGACAAGTTTGGTACGCCGCCAATCATAATTTCTGTGGCGGTATCGGCAAGATTGAGCCCCACAGCCTTCGATACAAAAGGAAAGGACCTCGCCGCACGGGCATTACATTCAATAACCTTAATCTGGTTCTCTTTAGCAAGAAATTGCATATTGAAAGGACCATTCAAGTTGAGGCCCTTGGCTATCATACGGCCAAAACGTCTTACTTGTCGCACCGTCTCCACATAAAGTCTCTGGGCTGGCACCACCATGGTGGCGTCCCCCGAATGCACACCAGCATTCTCGACATGTTCACTGACAATGGCGGTTAGAATTTCCCCGTTCTTAGCGACTCCATCAAGCTCAACCTCACGCGCCCCTTCAATAAATTCGGTGATCACGACAGGGTGGTCAGGGGAAACATCAACCGCTTGCGTAAGGCACAACTTAAGCGACTCATGGTCGTAGGCAACATTCATCGCTGCACCTGAAAGCACATAGCTAGGTCTAATCAGCACGGGAAAGCCCACGACATCAATAAAGGCGCTGACCTCCTTTTCGCTAGCCGCGGCTAGCCACCGGGGTTGGCCAATTCCCAAGTCATCAAGCAGAGCAGAAAATTTGCTCCTATCTTCTGCTTTATCAATAGTATCGGCTCTGTGGCCTAAGAGTTTTATGCCCGATTCAGCTAATGGCTTGGCGAGCCGGTTGGGTAACTGCCCTCCCATGGATGCAATCACACCGACAGGACGTTCAAAGTCGCAGATATCGAGGATTCGCTCCAGGCTGAGTTCTTCAAAATAGAGTCGATCGCTGCTGTTATAATCTGTGGAAACCGTTTCTGGATTACAGTTTACGATGATGCTTCGCCAGCCGCTCTGCTGTAGTTTGTTGCTACAACTGACCGCACACCAGTCAAATTCCACTGAAGTTCCAATACGGTAGGAACCGCCTCCTAATACCACAGCTGAAAAGGTTTTACCGTCATCAGGAAAATGGTCGTCGAACATACCACCATAAGATAAATATAGGTAATTCGAAGGGGAGGGGTATTCACCAGCTGTTGTATCGATCTTTTTAACGACGGGCCGAATTCCCAATTCAATGCGCAGCTTACGTACCACCAGAGACACCCGACGAATGTCATCATTGGCAACATCGACATTATTTTTACGCATAGCTAAGGCAGCAATTTGTTCATCACCAAACCCTAGCAGCTTCCAGCGACGCCAAGTATCTTCAGAAACTTTTCCAAAAGCAGCCAATGCAAACTGCAAAGTCCCGTCGGAAACTTTAACATCGGTACCGTGAGCCATAATTTCTTTCTCGGCATCAACGATTCTCTTGGTTTGATAAAGGAACCATTCATTAATACCAGTAAGCTCATGGATCTGGCTGATGGTCATATCGCGGCGGAATGCTTCGATCACAGAATAAAGACGGATGTCAGTGGGTTCCGCTAGGGATACTTTAAGATCTGCATCACTCTGCTCAGAGCGTATCATGGACAAGCCTTCCGCATCTTCAGTCACCATACGGGTCGCCTTTTGCAAGGCTTCCGGGAAAGAGCGGCCAATGGACATCACCTCACCTACCGACTTCATGGTTGATCCCAGATTTCTACTGACACCTGCAAATTTTAAAAGGTCCCAGCGCGGCATTTTAATGGTGACATAGTCGAGGGCTGGTTCGAAAAAGGAGTAGGTTACTCCGGTAACAGGGTTTTTGAGTTCAATGAGATCATATCCTAGTACAACCTTAGCGGCTATATAGGCGATAGGATAACCGGACGCCTTACTGGCCAAAGCACTAGAGCGAGATAGACGGGCATTGACTTCAATGATATAGAATTCAAGGGAGTGAGGATCTAGAGCGTACTGGACATTACATTCCCCAATAATTCCCAAAGAGTTTACAATGTTTATGGCTGCATTACGCAGTATTTGATATTCGTCATCGGATAGGGATTGACTGGGACAAACAACGATGGAATCACCCGTATGGATACCTAGGGGGTCAAAGTTTTCCATGTTACAGATGGTGATGGTATTCCCCTCGGCGTCGCGCATCACCTCGTACTCGACTTCTTTCCAACCTTTTAAAGACTTCTCCACCAGTACTTGTGGTGACGAGGCAAAAGCAGGCTGGGCCAAAGCTATAAGCTCTTCTTTATTATTGGCAAAACCGCTGCCGAGCCCCCCCAGAGCATAGGCTGCTCTGACAATGACCGGGTAGCCAATTTCTTTGGCTGCAGCCACGGTTTCTTCCACAGTTTCGCACGCTACTGAAGGCGGCACAGGCATCTCGATGGATTTCATCTTTTGCGCGAACTCATCGCGGTCTTCTGTCATACGCAGGATGCGTGCCGGGGTTCCTAAGTTCAGAACTTGATACTTTTCTAATATGCCATCATCATTGAGGGCCATTAGGCAGTTCAGCGCTGTCTGACCTCCAAAGCCTGCAACAATCGCATCCGGGCGTTCTTTTTGGATAACCTTTTCCACCCAGTGCTTTTCCACAGGATAAAGGTATACTTTGATCCCTTCTTGGGGGTTGGTTTGTACTGTCGCAATATTAGGGTTTACGACAATAACTTCAACACCTTCCTCTTTCATCGCTTTGATCGCTTGGGTACCTGAATAGTCAAACTCTCCCGCTTGACCGATAGATAAACCTCCGCTACCCAGCAATAAAACTTTTGGAGTTCTACCTAGTGACGCAAGTTGCTTGATGAGTGGCATTATTATTTGACCTCTGAAAGTATTTGTTCAAAAATCCAAGATGTATCGCGGGGCCCTCCCGAAGCTTCGGGATGAAACTGTATGCTCTTGAACGGTTTGGTTTTATGCTTGATACCCTCAATCGTCTGGTCATTGACATTTCTAAACCAAACTTCCCAATCTTCTGGCAAGGAATGATCTTCCACCACATACCCGTGGTTTTGGCTGGTAATATACCCGCGCCGCGTTCCTACTTCATAGACTGGCTGGTTATGACTACGATGCCCATATGGCATTCTTCTTGTCGAGGCACCTGCAGCTAAAGATAGAATTTGATGTCCCAAGCATATCCCTAATACAGGGCGCTCTGAGTTGAGTAGGTCGCGCACTCGATTGCGTAGATCCCCCGTTCTGGTGGGATCGCCTGGTCCATTGGAAATCAGCCACATACTGCAATCGACCGTGGAAAAGTCACTATCCCAAGGCAGCAGCTCCACCTCGCAACCGTGCTCCAAAAGCTGACGAATAATATTCCACTTAACACCACAATCTATTAAGCCCACTCGGGTTGAGCCACTTCCCAGCCGCTGTCGTTCCTTACAGGAAACTTCTGAAACTATATTATTCATACCGGGATCAAAGAAAGCGGAGGGATTTGTGGGGGTTAATTCGGGGCCATAATCGCGATATCCAGTTTCCCCTTCCGGCTCAATGCGCCCCAACAAGTTGGGTGTTGATCGGATTAAATGAACCAAGTGCCTGGTGTCTAACCCGATAATACCAGGAACCCCTTGGGTTTTAAGCCAGTCATCCAGGGAGTGATAAGAGTTCCAGTGAAAGGCTTCGGGACTATCAATAGTTAGAATGACCCCTCCAGCCTGCGGTTTGATACTTTCAAACCCCCTTGGAATGGGTAAGCTCAAATCTTGGGGAGGCGTAGGAATACCGTAGTTCCCTATTAGGGGATAGGTAAAGCAAAGAATTTGACCAAAATAGGAAGGATCTGTTATAGCTTCACTATAGCCGACCATTCCTGTGTTGAATACCAATTCGCCACTTGCCCGAAGAGGGGCTCCAATCAGCTCGCCGCTAAAGCGATTACCGTTTGATAATACTAAAGTGCATTTTTGCATCTAGGAAGTTGCCTCCAACAGAAGTAGTCCCTAAAAATTGCGGTTCAACATAGCCTAACCGAACTCAATTGGCTATGATTTAGTCGCAAAAATAAAAAGAGTTTTTGTACGTCAAAATGGTAGAAAATTGGGCAAAAGGAGTTCATTCAAATGGGAAATAACCCAAGCGTTATAGTATATGCACAACGTACGGCCATTGGCAGGCTCGGAGGTGCTTTCTCAACAGTACCTGCTCCCCGACTCGGTGCTGCATTAGTAAAGGATGCATTGCAAAAAACAGCTTTAGAAGGGGGCAAAGTAGACGAAATCATTATGGGTAATGTACTAACTGCCGGTGTCGGCCAAGCTCCAGCGCGGCAGACGGCCCTTTATGGAGGACTTCCCCACTCGGTTTGTGCCACCACCATAGGCCGAGTTTGTGGTAGCGGCATGAAAGCTGTTATGTTGGCTGATCAAGCCATCCGCTTGGGAGATGCCAATATTGTCTTCGCTGGAGGCCAGGAAAACATGTCTTTGGCTCCCCACCTGCTCATGAACTCCCGCACCGGTTATCGATTTGGATCGTTCGAGGCTAAAGACTCCATGCAGTTTGATGGTCTATGGGACCCGTATAACGATATGGCCATGGGTAATTGCGGGGAGATTTGCGCAAAAGAATATACATTCACCCGAGAAGCTCAAGATGAATTCAGTCTTCAATCCTACACCCGAGCACGCAAAGCCGTGGAATCTGGTATATTTGCCGATGAAATTGTACCCATTGAAGTGAAGCATCGCAAAAAGACAAATGTTGTAGAAGTCGATGAAGAGCCCTTTTCGGTAGATCTTGACCGCTTAACCTCCTTACGCGCTGCTTTTGCAAAGGATGGAACTGTCACGGCTGGCAATGCTTCCAGCATTAACGATGGAGCCGCCCTTCTGGTATTAACGGATTTAAAAACTGCCGAAGCTCACGGTTTAACACCATTGGCAAAAATCGTTGCTCAGGCTTCTTATGCACAAGATCCCATACATTTCACAACGGCACCTGTTGGTTGTATCAAAAATCTATTCGCCAAAAGTGGTCTTAAGAGCGAGGATATAGATCTCTATGAAATTAACGAAGCGTTTGCCGTAGTGACCATGGCCGCCATGAAAGACATTGGCATCCCCAGCGACCGCGTTAACATTTTCGGTGGTGCCGTTTCTTTAGGTCACCCTATTGGCTGTAGTGGCGCTCGTATCATCGTAACTTTGCTGAATGCTATGCGGCAGAAAGATGTAAAACGCGGTTTGGCAACCCTTTGTATTGGTGGGGGTGAAGCCAGCGGTATCATCATTGAAAAGATGTAAAAAAAACCTCTCTGCCGAGAGGTCTTTTTATCAAATGCGCCGTAAAAATGCTTTCCTTCAATTGGTAATATCAGGCGCAAGCTCACTTTACGAGAAACTCATTCACCTAGAATATCGCTGCTCCAAGTTTTTTAATTTAGCATCAACCCAAGCTATAGGGTCGAGACAGCGATTTTCATTTTCTTCCCGAATGCGGTCAATATACATTTTACAGCATGTTTTGCATTTCAATACTGGTTTTGTACTTCCGCGATATTCGGGATGCTTAAAACAAAAAACTCTCGTCATGGTATCTCCGAACTCCGTGTCAGCAGATAGATTACATTAACAGCTATAAAGCAACTAGTACAATTTAGCATTTTCCATGCCAGCAAAACTAATTAGGAAATTTCAAGCTTTTCTTTTTCATTTTGAATATTTAAAAGTTTTTGCAGCAAGGTCATGGTGAATCGCTTGTATACTTTTCTCGCAATTGTTCCATTATTGTCCAGTAAACCCATAAAATCAGCGCGTTTGACGGAAAATAATCGACACTGCTCCCGTGCAACAAATTTTACCTTTGAGGGCCGATCCACCAGTAACCATAACTGACCAATAGTTTCTGGAGATTCCATGGTATCTATTTCCGTATCGATACCATTAATTCGTTTAAACACCCCAATCTTTCCTTTAAGTATGAAATATAGTCCCAATGGTTCATCTTCGTAATCCAAAATGTACTCATTGATCTGAAATTCTCTGATATCTCCGATTTCTTTAAATAAGTTCTGCTGCTCCTTGGTAAGGTCAGCCAAGAACTTAGAGTCGTGCAATCCTGCCCAGTACCTTTGATCCAGCTCTGATTCCATTGGTGATTGACCAATATTAAGGGCCACCTCGTTGCCAGAGCGAGAAACCGATGGTATCACCGGCTTGCTAAATCCTGGTGGCGACGCCGTCGAAAAAATCGGAGCTGACGAGGGATAGGAAGGCTGTTCAGAGTGTTGTTTTAAACCGGGAATCTCCAAGCGATTGACTTCATCTTCTATATCCATCTCAGCAAGGTTATAGGACGACTCTACATCCGCCAAAGACAACGCAGGTAAAGCGGGACCTTCGCGATCGGTGTCCTCTAATTCTTCAACTTTTTCCTGCAGTTCAGAATCCAGATCTCCCCCCCCATTAGCATTGTGATGATTTAATTCGCGACTAGCGGTTTCTTCCATTTTAAAGGGGTTGTTGACATGATTTGTAGGAGAGATTTGGTTTATGGGAGTCTTTCCGGTAGGGCCACGTTTGGCGATTTCGATGCGCATTTGCGTCACTTGAACTTTAAGTCCAGCACGATCATAACAATAGGCGGCCCTTTCAAAATTTTCCTGCATTTTAAACGCTTCTGCCGCACGGACAAAATCGCCAAGCCGTTCAAATACCATACCGCAGTATTCATAAGCCCCAGCACTTCCAAACATTTCCCCAAGCCCTCGATTGTCTTCATCTTGGGAATCTTCATGACCGATTAAGGAAGGCCCCACATCAAATGTTGTTTTCTGGTAGATCTGCTTGGCCTTCTCAATGTCACCTTTGCGAATCAAGCCTAGGATGACCTCAGTGACCCGCTCCCGCACCACCAAAATCTCAGCCAACCGTGTATCGCCATGACCACTAATAATGTAATTGATAATGACCTTGATTTCGCTCTCATTAAATTCAATACCTTCAAGGTTAGGCTGCTTATCCAAGAAGATATTATACTGTTGGATAGCTTTGTCATACATGCCCATTTTGATGAATATTTTGGCTGCTTCCCGATGCTTCCCGAGGTCCTCATAGCACTCAGCCGCACACTTATACTCCTTGGCCTCTAAAAAATACACCACCGCCGTAGACAGTTCACCAATTTTACGGGCACAGCGTGCCACATCTTTCGGCATATTCGCTTTTTTAAAGCATTCCATGGCCTCTTTCCAAAAACCATGTCTGACATAGATCACACCGGCACGATTAGGACGGTGAATGCGCAGCAAAACATCGGCAGCTTCGTGAATGAGCTGCCCCTTCTCAAATAGGTTGACCGCTTCACGAATCATTCCTAATGATTCCAATATTTTAGCGCTTGCTCTGAGATTGCCATTTTTATAGAGTTTGCGAGCTTCCACATACATTTTCTTTTGCTGGGGTGTCAGTTTAATACTGTCTGAGCGCCGTTGGCGTTGCTTACGTCGCTTATTAGCCTTGTTGTTGCCGAAAAGATTCCACAGCCCCAGACTTAATAAGCCTACTGCTATAATAATCGCCACCACCGATACCAAAGACATTAAGTTTTCCTTTAGCGATACTTTAAAAAGTATCGGCTAGTTATTAGATAATCTACAACCTAGGGTTGTTTTTGAGCTAAAGTTTGTAGCTAATACCTAGCTGTGTATAGTTATCCCTCACCTTTTCCTCGACTTCGTTACCACTCTCTAGAATAGTGCGAATACCTAGTGTATAAGTCTGTGTAATTTTTAGATTAAAGTTTCTGCTTAGCAGGATAGCCAGGCCGTACCCATAGTTTGGTACGGCCGGAAGAGTTTCGCGTTTTTTTCCGGTTATGCCGCGATATCTCACTTCTGTAAAATAGTCTCTTCGGGCGACCCCTCCAAAAATGAACGGAGACACAAGTCCGCGATGGAGAAAGATGGAAATATCTATGGAATTAGTTACAATATCGGTATTATCCGTAAACTCATAATATGCGGATTCGTCATCAGTAACCTGAGATTTCTTTAAACCACCTTTGCGCAAAAAGGAACGGCGGTGGGTTAAACCTATATGCATAAAACTTGCTATTTCTACGGCTATATTTGCGCTGATCGTCGTACTTTTATGGGTTTCCAAAAACAACGACGATGTGGAGTTTGCTCCCGAAACCCCAACGCTCATGGTAGCCAAACTGGACTCTGGCACCAAAACATAGCAGAGTGCTAGCATTAAGATAAAGGTCATGATAAACCTCGCTTTTGATGGTAGGAAATCCTGCACTGTTGTATTATAGCATTCCGAGTTGACCGGGTTGGTGGGTTAAAATTATCCAGGAAATAATTATGAAGCCATATAGAGCATGTGTTGTCGCCGTCATTATCAACGAGCACGGTCAGGTATTTGCCGGAGAAAGAGCTGATAAGCCTGGGGTGTGGCAGCTGCCTCAAGGAGGTATCGATGATGGAGAATCTCCCACTGATACCCTTTTCAGGGAGTTGCAAGAAGAAATCGGCTGCAATGATGTAGAAATCATTGCCCAGCTTGATGAAAAAATTACCTATGATTTTCCTACAGACATGGATACCAGGATTAGCCGGCAATTCCGCGGACAAATACAGGATTGGTTTCTTGTCAAATTCAAACCCCATGCTGTAGCTGATCTCAGTGTTGCAGATGGAGAGTTCCGGGATCTGGCGTGGAAGACGGCTGAAGAGCTCACAGCTTCCATAGTATACTGGAAACAAGCTGCCTATAAAAAAGGATTTCAAGGTTTAATCTTCAATAAGGAAAAGTAAAGCATGCCGCGTCTTGGTATCTTAAATTTCGTCATTGGGTTTGGTGTCATTTTTTTGGCAGCATGCGCAGGAAGCTTTATCGCATTCGATATGACGGAGGGCTTTTTAAGTGACCCTAAAATTTTGACTTCCTGGCAACTAGCCTTACTCAAAAGCTCCCATGGTCACTCGAATCTATTTGGGATCTTGCATATATTGTATGGGCTCACTTTGGTTTACTCGCCGATTCCTCCTAAGTATAAAGTACTTCAAACGGTAGGTTTTACACTGGGCACCTTAGCTATGGGACCAGGTATGATGGCCCGCGCTTACGGGGGGCCAAGTGAATCTTTAGACGTCATAGGAGCCATGATTGGCATCGGTTTGTCGGGTGCCTTCCTAGCTCTTATCAGTCATTGCGGAGCCCTGGCTTATCGCTTTTCTCAGAGACCGTAGCATGCGTGTTATTAGCCTGGTTCCTTCCATAACTGCTACTTTATGCCACGCAGGTCTTGAGTCAACCATCGTCGGATGCACCAATTTCTGTGTAGACCCTCCCCACCTCCATCGCACTGCTGCCTTGGTGGGAGGAACAAAGAACCCGGATATCAAGTCTATTGCCGCCCTGACCCCTGACATCATCTTCGTCAACAAAGAAGAAAATCGAAGGGAAGACATACCCGATTTAGAAGCCATTGCTCCCCTATTTATCAGCTTTGCAAAAACCCCTCATGATGTGCTAGGAGAGTTTCAGCGCCTCCATCAGCTGTTTCAAATGGCTAAGTTTATGGATTGGCATGGGGTGCTGAAAGCGCTGCTGAAAAGCCTCCCTCATACCACGAAAGGTCGAGCCCTATATTTGATTTGGAAAAATCCTTATATGAGCATTTCCGCGGATACTTTCATAGGGTCCATGCTGACTTTATTTGGGTATGAACTTCCTTCATTCAGTGATAGTAGCCGTTATCCAACGCTTACAGATTCTGAATTTGCATCTTTAGACCCCGATATTGTCTTTTTATCGACCGAACCCTATCCTTTTCGTAAACGTGATTTAGCTGATATTCGCAAATTAGTAGGCAATGATACGATGTTAATGAAGGCTGATGGAAAACTTATGTCATGGCATGGGGTGCACACGATCCAAGCATTGGAGCAGTTCAAAATCTTTTGTAAAGGTGACAGACAACACCTATTTCAAAGCTTCTAGCTTGCTTTATGTAGCTTTTCAATAATTTCTTGAGCTCTTATACGCTGTGCCTCATCCTTAATAAAGCGAGTTTGTCGCTTACCTTGGATCAGTTCGAGAAACTTTTTCGGGTCTTCAACAATATCAAGAAGCTCTTTATAGGAATCTCTTAATTTGATACCACGATCTATAAAATCATGCAGGTCATCTATACCAAAAGGTTTTTTTAAGTATCCATCGGCTTTGGTGTCTATGGCATTTTGCTGATTTTCATTGAGCAGGGCGCCACTGACTAAGAACACAGGGATCGAAGGATCGTGGTTTTTCACCTTTTTCATAAGCTGAATGCCATCCATACGCGGCATTTTAATGTCGCTAATCACTAAATCAATTTCTTTTTCTTTGAGAGTTTCAAAGGCTTCTTTCGCATTTTTAACCACTAGAACACGCGAAAAAAACTTGTTGAGATGAATCTTAAAGAACTTGAGGAGGGTGTCATCATCATCTACCACAAGAATATAGGAAGTCCGGTTATAAGTACGATCCTGTATCGTCATATTCTCTCCTAATTCTTCTACAAGATTACCGTCTTATCGCTGAAACATGAAAAAACTTTAACAACTAAGGTTATCTTGCTAGAATAATTATGTTTACTTTTCAAACTGGATACGGCTATCACGCAATCCCTGGATCTGAATGCGCGCTAATTCCCTTATTTCCTCTGTATAGTCACCTGCTTGTAATACCTCATAGTACAAGCGCAGGGCAGTATTGATGTCGCTAAATTCCTTGGCATATAAACTAGCCAGGTTATAGCGGGCAAATGCATTTTCAGGATTAATATCAAGAGCTTTCTGTAGCATTTGCTTAGCCGAGGAATAGCGTCCAGATTTTCGATAAAGGACTGCTAAAGAAATGTAGCTGTTAGCGTCATAGGGGCTTAAAGCTATGGCCTTATTAATATCTGATTCTGCAGCTTCATGCTCTCCTCGGCGAGCAGCTATATTAGCTCGATTCACAAGTGCCGCAGCGAGGTTAGGGTCCAATTCTAAGGCTTTATTGTAGTAAGTCTTAGCCTTTGTTAGCATACCGCGATGCTCATGAGCAATACCGATAATATTGAGTAGCGGAGCATGATTTTTGATTTGCTCCATACCCCTTTTAGCAATGAACTCGGCAAGTCCCTCTTTATTCTCTTTTAGGTAAGAGTGAGCTAAAGCCGTATAAGCGAGAATAAAGTCCTTTTTGGCCTCGATAAGATCACTCAGTATGGTTCTTGCTTCCGCCACCCTATTGGACCTGAGAAGCCCAAGAGCTAAAGTATAGCGATATTTATATAAATCTATCTTTCTAGCCTGTTCTTGACCTTCAAGAATTTTTTTAGCAGCAGCAAGATAGTCAAATGCATATTCAATAGATTTGGTTTGCAAATATACCTGAGCAATTTCAATATGAGCATCTAAATGATGTGGATGTTTTCTAAGTATTTGCCGATAATAAACTTCCGCTTTTGCAAGCTCTCCAATGGAACGACTATTGCGCGCTAACTCCAATAATTGATCGATATTTAGTTGAGATGACTTTGATAGCTCTTCGATTCTCTTACGCAGTAGATTACGCTCACTAATTTCTGGCTCTTTCTTAAAAAACTGTTGCCACTCAAGTACTCGTTTACCCGATACTCCTGCAGGTGTTCTAGTAACAAGTATGCGATCGTTGGAGTTCGGTTTATCGAGCATCGCGATGTCGAGTGTTTTTTCCTCGTGCATACATCCAATCATATCCAGAATAAACCAAAAATAAAGAATCTTCCAAACCATTTAAAGACTCCATTGATAGGGCATAAGGCTTGTCATAGAGTACATATTTTGATATTCACTTTCCATTTTTGTTGTATCTACAAAACCAGTTAATTTTATAGATGATTTTTTAAGCCAGGGATTATTGTAGTGAACCTTTGGGCGACGGCGAGCCTCCATAAGATTTTCACTGTATAGATTTCGGGAAAATTTTTGTAATCTTTCTGCCTGGTGCTTTAATTTAATCCCATGTGTCGATGATATGGCTTTATCCATAAGCACCAACTCATTTATCTCATAGGAAAGAGTCTCAGCAGCAGAAGCAATTTCATAACGGGAGCGTATGGTAAACTGAGGATCATTGCCTTTTATAGCGCGATTATACTTTTCTGTCAGTTTTTCAAAGTATCGGGTTTTTTCCCGGATATTATTTATAATTGATCCTGATCTTTCCTTAATTTTGAATCCAACAAAAATGTTTTTTTGTTCTTCAGCTATAAGAAAATTGGCTTCTGAATATGTTTTTTCATAAACACTTTTATCTATCTTTTCCCGATACTGTTTGGCATTCCTACTGATAGCTTGCAATTCTCGGAGTGCCTTCACTTCCTCACCTAAGCGAAAGCGTTGCTTGGCTATCAATAGCCTAATTTCCAGACGATTTTCTATAGTCTTTGCAAATCTTTTGGCTTGGCGAGCAACTTGCAGAGCATCTTCAGCCTTGCCAATTTCTGCATAGGTTTCGGCTGATTGTCGATAATATTGCCATTTTTTTTGCTGTTCCTTACTTTGCCTTGCCAGTATCTTTAAGGATTTTGCAGCAGTTACCATGTCATCTTCAGCCTTTGCCAACTGATAAGCTCTCTTCAGCGAGATTTTTGCTCTGCTGTGACTCGGATAGGTCTGTCCTAAGTAAAGATAAGCTTTTGCGGCTAAAGGAAACCGCATCTGAAACTCTAAGGCCCGTGCTTTTAAATAAGCCATGTCAGCCTTATGAGTGTAGCGTTTTATACCCAAGCATCGATGCGCCAGATCAAGAGCTTGCCTCCATTCCCCACCAATAGCAAGTAAGTAAGCCGCGTCGCGATTAAAAGTATCATTTGATTGCAGATGAGGAAAATCCTGTGTTAAGTCCCTTAATAGATAGGCGGCTGTGAGCATATCACCCTTTGCAGTGAGTTCGTCACTGCCTTCCTGAACCGCAGCCACTAAAATGCCTTCTAACTCATTCTGTAATCCATGGCCCATGCTTTTCCAATCTTCTAGCTTGAGGTAGCGGCCTACGACTTTGATAACCTCATTATAGTTACCCGTCTTCACTTGGCTATAAACCAGACCGCGGATCGCCAGTGACCTTTCTAAAGGCTTAGGCTTAGAAATCAATACCCTCTGCCAGTATTTTGCAGCCTGCTCCATGCGTTCCATATCTCGATTGACGGCTCCTGCTTTTAGCAATGCTTCGATGGCAAATTGCGAGCTGGGAAATTTATTGGCAAATCGATCCACAACATCTTCCATATCGACAACAAACTGTAATACGATAGGATCATTTTTCGGATCGCGATTGGCTTCAACACTCTTTCCATATTCCTCTCGCCATATTTTTTCCAGGGTTAAGATAATTTGGAAAGAAGCTATTTGTAAGGTTTTGCGATCTACGCGATGATCGTTAACGAGTTCACTATATATTTTCTGAGCGCCACCTAAATTCGATGAGAAGTAATAGCTGTTGGCCTGCTTTAACCGCCAATCATTAGCATTAGGATGATTCCCATTAAATTGCAGAAGGGATTGATAATAGGAACTAGCCGCAGCAAAAGAGGAGACACTACCATTAATCATGCCTATTTTATAATAATGAGAGGCCAAGGCTATGGTGGCATGAAGAGCTGCCTGTTCCATATTACGTATAGCTTCATACTGATGTTGATATTGGTATCGCCAAAGACTATTTTTAGGTAGCATTAATGCAAGCTTTTCCAAAGCTTCTAACCAGAGCTCTGTTCGATCACTTTTACGATAGATATCTGCCAATATTACTAATATATCCGGAATATGCAGGGCTCGGGGAAACGTAGCAACCACATGTTCACCTAGCTCTGCTGCGCGACTATCGATACGAGCAGCCAAATAGCGTTTCAGCATCCTTAAAGCAATGGCAGATGAAAAATTTCTTAAAACTTGTTGTCCCAAAATAGACTTTGTATAGTTTATATCATTATTTTCATAAAGGGCATCACCGATCAACTCCACAGCATCCTGCTCTATGGCATTTTTAACGCTTACTTTACGTAGAACACGCCCCGGTCGCAATATATCTATAACAGTAGTAATACATGTTCCTAATTCAGCAGAACGATAGGCAGCCCAAGCAATGCGATATTGCACGCGAACCAATTCGTAATCTTTATCAGCAAAATTGAGTTTTGAAATGATTTTGACAGCTTTTTGATAACTTGATAGAGATTTTTGTGATATTTCTGCGCGAAAATAATAATCACCCAGCGCGATATAAGCATGGGCTCCATAAACAGAGTTTGTGGCAATACTCGCTAAAGCAACCCAAGTCTTATGAGCCGATTCTTTTTGAGATAAGGAAGCTAAAATAGTAGCTTTCAAGTAAAGCACTTCTTCCTTTCTTTCAAATATCCGATATTTCTTGATGACCTCATCCAGTACTTCCAATGCTTCCGAGCGATATTGCGTTCCAGCATTGACATCCTTTTCAGCATAGTGTTGACCAACTTTATTTAAAATTTGGGCCAGGTTTAGCAGTACATAAGGCGTATTTTGTGAGTTAGGATAAGATTTCAGATGCGAACGGTATTTGCGTGCTGCTTCTTTCAACTGTGCTATCTGCTCGTCAGACAGCACTCTTTGGCTATGATGGAATTCCTGTCTCAATTGGTCCCATGCCAGGCTAATACTATCCTTCTTACTTATAATCCTGCGCCGTTCATACTCGTCAAAGGTGTTCCAATAATGCTTATAAGCATCTACAGCCTTAGGATCTGGAATTTTATGGATATTAACTTGCGCCATCAATGGACGGTATATTGATACCGTGATCAGGAATATTAACAACTTCATTGCTTTACCTCATAATCGAGATCACGAAGATTCTCTTCCATCTTGATAACTTTATTTTGGTTTTGCTCTTCCACATTTTTACGTTTCATGGAGATCTCGGTATACTGCCTCCATTGATTGTCTGCCTGCCATTTCATTAGTTCAGATTCTTGCTCGTTGATAGCACTAAGATAATGATTAAGTATAGTAAATGATTGTTGACCAAGCAGTCTTTCCAACTTTTCTCTATTTAGATAAACTTCCTGCTTCAAACTTTCATAGGTAGTAACACTTTTTTCCAGGGTATTTAATCTTGACTGTATCTGCTCTCTGACATTACGATCAAGAGACATCACTGAACTATAAACACTCTTCACAAGGTATTCCCATTTTTGCCATGCATTTTGCAAATCATCTGACATCTGTTTTTCATTGGGTTGGTCGTAGCTATCACGTATGGTGGCCATAAGAATAGATTCTTCATAAATTATCTGCGAATAGCTTAAGATGTAGCTTTTAACTACCATATGATGACTTTGGTTTGCAATATCTTTGATCATGCGGGAACGTATAATCTCAGCTGCCCTATTTGTATTGTAATGGAAGTACTCCACCTGGTTTAAAGCGCTCTCAATCAAATCTCTTCCGCTGTGTTTACGATGATGAAACCTTAAACTACTTAATGATGATTGTATTTGATATAGCTGACTTTTTATTTTACCTAGTCTTATCAGATCACCATTCAGGGTTGCCCATGACTCCCATCGCCTACTATTAATATATTTTTGAGCAAATTGTTGACGCAGTAACTTTCGCCTCTTAGTAGAGCGTTCTAACTTCTGTTTTAAATCTGGAGATATCTTATTAAGAAAGAGCTTTCTTTCAATATTAAGAATATGATCACCTAAATCAAAAGTATCTTGAGCCAATGATTCGATGTATACAGCCTGATTTTTCCATTGAGGTTGATAACTTGTTGGTTGAGTGGTTCCTAAAAAATATACCATGGTACGTATTTCGGAACGAATATTATCCAGATGAAAAGTTAATTGATCCATTTTATCAAATATTGCCATCGCCCTCACTAAGGTGGGAGAGGTGTGAGTCAAAAACTTTCCTTTAGAGACAACTCTTTTAACATCTTTGTAGCTAAGACTATCAACATTGCTATAGTTGCGCTGTAACCATTCATGAAATTGTCTCAAGTTATCATTATTTGCGGTTAAACTTTTTTGGGCATCTATAGTGCGCCCTGTTCTCAGTTCTAGAAGTCCTTTGAGATGCAAAATTTTATGAGTATATTGATGATTTGGGAATTTATGTATTAGTGTTTTAGCTTTAGCAAGGCTCTCTTCATAATTCTCAATCCTATAATTAAGTACGATCGATTCATATAATGCATCGCGATAGGCAACAGAATCTTCAGGAATCATAGCCAGGTAGGAGAGTGATGTATGATAATTCCTTTGAATGGCTTGTATTCTGGCCAGATTAAGCCTCGCATAGTTTATATAATCAATGGATTCATGCGTTTTCAAAGTAAGAATCTTTTCAAAGCGCTGCATCGCAGTTTTATAATCTTTCTTACGCAATGGAATTAATGCCGAGAAATAGATATTCTCTACCTGTAGCTGTGGGTCCAGCGTCGATTGGTAGCTTTGTTCAAACAATTTTTCAGCGAAGAAGGCATCATTATGATTACTGCTTGTCAAGGCCAGATAGAATAGAACACGAGACTTTTGATTATCAGAAAGCTTTATTGATGCCAAGGAAGACATGATGGCATGAAGCTCACGGAACTCACCGCTAGAAAACGAGTCAGTTAGCAATAGCAAGCTTTGTATGACTGATATAAGCCGAGTATCCTTATACTCTTCTGCAGTTACAAAGCTAGCAAGATAGCGAAGATAGGCACGAATAGATTTCCTTTTAAAACCAAGGTTTTGGTAGGACATTCCCAACAGATATTGGGCTTCCAGATAATTTTTTTCTTTGGGAACCTGTACAGCATTTAAAAAAATATTAAGATGCTGAATTACTGCATAAAATTCTCTCTGTGTATATAGCTTTTTCGCCAAATGGTATATTTGTTGAGCTTGCTCTTCAACTTCGCCAAGGTTGCTTTTTGAATTAATTTTTTCAATACTTTGAAATCGCGACTGCAGTTCATCGAGAAGGCCCAATATGGTTTTGATACCAACTTCAGGAGACGCGGATACTTTCTCCATAATAAATAATAAGATTAGGATGTTACAAAGTACTTTCAACTAGTATGGCCTTTGCTTTAAAGTTCTTATCCTTAATCCTTTCTAGTTTGATACTAATATCTTTCCGAATGCGACCCTGAGGAATTTCAATGGTAAATTCCTGATCGAATATGTGAAAGATATTATCATCAACGGGCATATTTTCATCGACGACACGGGCCATGCGGCCTGTTAATGCTATGGAGTGTTTCCCAGGATCGAGAGGCCCACTAAAAATGGGAATTTTCTGTCTAGGCAACCAAATACCAACATCAGGATTCAGTTTATATATAGGAAATCGATCCAATTTAATATCAATTTCCCGGAGACTGGTTTTGCTCGGATCGGTAACCTCAACGTATATATTAATTTGGCTATTAGTCTTAGTATATGAGCCTATAATACGTTTTAATTTTTCAACATCGGAAGATAGTCTTTCAACTTCATTTTCCACTTTATCTATTGCCGAACCAATTTGTTGCAATTCTTTTTGAGCTGGTAAATTTCCCTTTATTTTTTGCTCTTTTAAGACAATTTCTTTGCTTTCAGAAGCTCTGATTGGTTTGTTCCAATTATCATTCAGAAGAAGTGATTCTTGTTTTGATTCTAGCAATTTTTGCTCTAAGCGATCAAGAATATCGTCAACCTGTTCTTCCGCACATAACGACTGGTAGCTTGCCATAAGAACTAAGATAAAATATAAAAAAGTTTTCACAAAGAAAACCTCCGTTTTTTGTTATTTCGTAAAGCAATCAGTTTAACAGAACGGAGAATTCTTCCTTGCATTTGTTCTGGCACGATCAGTTCATAGTTGCGCGGTAATGGGGTATATTTATGATTTTTGAATGCCGCTTTTCGTAAGCATGCGTTGTATTTTTTTATAATGTCTTCATTAAGAGGAGTATGTTTTATCAATTCATAGATTGATATAGGATCTCTAAGGGTTATCTTGGAAATGCGTAGCGGGTTTCTATCATGATAGTCTCGTCTATACCGCTCTTTGTAGACAATATTTGCTGCAAGGAATTCACCATAAAAATTCTTGCTAGCAAATCCAAAGGAAGGACTTTTATAGTGACGTATAATGCGATCAATCCGATCAGTTCCCAAAATCCGGGTAGCTCTTCTGATACCATTAGCACCATGATTATAGGCCGTGATAGCTAAAGGCCATTTTTTTAAATGACGAAAATTTTCTACCAAAAGATCCGCCGCAGCCATGGACGCTTTTATAGGCGAGTTGCGCTCATCAATAAACTTATTTAGTTTTAAAAATTGCTTTCCTGTAAGAGGCATAATCTGCCAAATTCCTGACGCTCCCACCTTCGATATAGCCTTTTCATTAAACATGGACTCCACAAAGGCAATGCGCGTTAAATCAACAGGTAACGATCTTTTCCTAAAAATATCTTCAATATAGGGTAGATACTTTTCCGCACGTCTGGAAGCTCGCAAAAACTCATCAGCTAGACCGGTTTGGGAACGAATTGCAGTTTTTTTTGTATATAAATAGCGAATTCCTTTAGGATGCTTGCGATACACCTGATAAACTCTTTTTTCCATTTCCCCTAATTTCAAAGCACGCCGTCCCATTTTCTTAAAACGCTTGATAGCTAATTGATACCTTTTTAAATAGCGTAAGATTATTTTTCTCTTCTCTGCTTCTGAATATGCTTTGCTATTGTTAAATCTTTCCGAAAAGAGCTGAAAATCTATGACATCCAGAATAACTTGGGGGTCGTCCCGGTCATGGATCACAATCTGATGGGTGCCAAACTGAGAAAAGATTCCATGCCAGAATTTAACCTGTCCCTCAACCACCTTGGGAACAGGAAAGTGATGGAATCTAACCTGTTTGGCGACACTCCTTTGCCAAGAGCATAGAACAAAGGCGATAACTATTATCGTTCGATAAGTAAAGCACATGGACTCACCGATTTAGAGTTTGTCGAAAGTCTACTGAAATTCTAGCGGCTACCTTCTCTTTATGGCAGGGTGTCAATAACTTGCCGTAACATAACTAGCTATTAAAACTAGATAATTTAAATTTATTCAAAAATTTATTTACTTAAAGGCAAATGATATATAAACATATTGCTTCCTGGTTTTCCCTTGTCGGACCGTAGCGCAGTTTGGTAGCGCACACCTCTGGGGGGGGTGGGGTCGCTGGTTCGAATCCAGTCGGTCCGACCATATTGTATTTATAATACTAATATGATTGACAAAGAAAACTAACTGTACCCGATCCAAATAGTTCCATAAAATCATCTTTTTATTCATTTCTGAAAGAACTTGCAGTACCTTCCACGAAAATGCGGCTCTGTTCACTTCATGGTGGGTAACCTCATGAAACCCGTCCCCGACAAGCGTGTAAGAGTTGTAAGCGATAGTT
>JBNKNM010000036.1:0-36638 GCA_050293845.1 Pseudobacteriovorax sp.
TTGCAATAGTAAGTATACCGTAGTACGTTTTTGTGTCGTGGGTGTTGTTGTATGTAAATCATAGTATCTTTCGGATGTCAATACTTTTTCGTGCGGTTTAACTAAGTATTTTTTTTATTGTTGTATGTATATCATGGTATTATTTCTCTTTCGTAGAAAGGCTTTTGATTGATCTTATATTTTGCCCTTATAGACAGGCTTTTGGTGGATTCAATATATTGTAGTTGGGGAAATGGTTTTAGGATGATGTGTGATTTTTCAGTGACTTTGGTTTTGTGCGGTTTTTGTTTTGTTCTTGTGTTATTTTAAAATATGTTAGACTTTTATTCTTCGCTTATAGATAGCGTTTTGGTAGGTTTGTTATATTTTATAATTTCTATGATATGCTATTTACCTTTAGTAGTATTGGTTTTATTAGTTTAGTATTTTATGTTAATCATGTTTAAATGTTTTAAATGACCTCGCTTTCGATGTCTCTAATGTTAAGCCCAAGAAGCTATGAAATCCTTTTGTGAAAAGAAATTCACCACAAAAGTTTGATACTGTTTTTTACATTGCACTATTTAAAATGCGTAAATAACTATTAACATATACATATATTATTTTGACTTACTATAGTAATGTAAAAAATGGTGCTTTATGTTTTGTTTTTACTTTCGCTAGAAAATCAGTATGAAATTAATATTACTATGTTTTTTTTGTTTATATTGTAAAAAACGGTAGTATCTACTTGAAATTTGACGACTGAAAAAACGCCGGACAGGTACACCGACACATACCCAAACCCAAAGAAGGGAGGAAACTCCGCAGGGGGATACTTTGCCTCTTTAATAATATAGTATTAGAGCAAAGTATCCCCTAAGATAAAAATTAAATCGATAAATCCCCTCTTTATTGATGAGATGCTCTGTTTGTTCTGATTTTAAGCGCAGAAATCCCGCCCTTTCTCGCGGAAAGAGCAGGTAATATGTAGGGTAGTTTTTAAGCTACTTCAGAATATTCAAATGGTGGATTGGCTTTTGCTTTTCCAGCCTTTGTCCTTCGGTCCCAATAACCGGCCATAATTTCGATAGACTCTTGTTGTACAAAACGTACAATTCGTCCGTTGATTTTTTTCTTTCCTAGATCTAATCCGATTTTCTTAAATATACGTTTTATGAATGTTATAGAGCATTTTGGTTTAGATTTTGATATACAAGACCCTAGTAACTTACGAGATATATCAATATCATTGTATATCAGTTTTATAACTTCATTAGCTTCTCTATGTGTAAATCTCTTTGTGAAGTCACATTTACCATCATTCATAAGTCCTAATGTTTCTAGTATTCTTTCCATAAGGTTTCTTTTTCTAATAGCAAAGTACTTTAAAGAAGGGTCTAATTCTTTCTCTTCACGATCAAAGTTTTTTACCTGTTCAATGTTTCCGAAAACATTCTCGAATAAGATAACTTTAGAAATACCATCGTTATCAATAAAATCGATATTTTCGCGTGTTAACTCGGAGCAAAGGCGGTTTCTTATACGATACGCTGTAACATAAGCTTCATCAATTTCTGATTTATGTTCGGATTCCTTTACTTGTCTATAAGTTTTTTCATCAATTTCAGGTGTATTAAGTATTAGAGAGTACCTTCTCTCTTTTAGTTGATCCTTAATTTGTTTTGTTAATATAGAAATGCTCTTTTTTTCATTATCACCTATATAGTCGTTTGCCTTTTGAATTTTATGGCCTTTTATCAACAAAATATTTAGTATTGTAGCCAGAACATTTTCACGGGTTTCTTTTTCGTACGACTCGTTTGTATATACTAGTTTAGTAAAATCACTAACCCTTTCTCCAAGCTTTTCAAGTGCTCCTACCATATCAAAGCTGTTTGAGCTTCGAGAACCAGTTAAACACAATAGCCAGTTCTTGGAATGTCTATCTCGACCCATCATTTGTACTGCCACGTTAGAAGCAATAATACCGGAGAAAATACCGTAATGTTTATCAAAGTGTTTCTTTTTGTGGATCGAAAATCCAGATGAAATTTTCGGGCTGTATATCAAAACTTCGCATTCGTAAGCAAGGTTGGGGTCTTCTAAAAACTTTAAGACGTCTTCTTGGTCTTCTTCCGGTGCTTCCCCAACAATACACTTAACCTTACCGTGTAGTTTTGGGAAATTTTCTAAAATCATCTCTTTTATGATAAGAGCATTTTTTCTAGAGTCGGTAGCAACTAATATACGTTTCCCTTTCTTTATAGTATCTATCATGTCTTTAAATAGAAAATGTTTGTTGTCGGTATATTGTATGTCCCACTGTTTATCTTTCATAGCTTCATTAGGGTGTGACACTTCTATGAGTACGATTCTTCGGCTTGGTGCTAGCTCTCTTATCCGATCGATTGCATAATCATTTGCATCTGCATCAGTAGCTAGAACGCATTTTGCTGTTTCCATGGCCTCTTTCAATACTTCATAGTTAAGTACTTTTCTTTTGGATTTTCCAAGTTGTGTTATTTGTGCAATTGATTGTGAAAACTCATCAAGTATCAGTGTTTCGACATTTTTAGACCAATAGTTGTTTTCAATACCAAAACGCCAGCCACCAATACTTTGAACACAAGTAATAATTTTATCCTTATGCAATGTTTCTCTGGAGTCCTTGATGTCGGTGTAGACTGTAACTCTATTGTCTTCTTGCTGTTCTCCATAGATGCTTTTTAATGTCGTATCCGCTGGTGCTTTGTCAGCATTAAAAAAGTTGGCTGTCGAGGACACGGTCGATATCGTCGGTAATGCAATTAATGCATTCCATGATAAATCCATCACTTGCTTGATTGTTCGCTGGGTCTTGCCTACTCCCATTGGTGCAGAAACCACGACAATAGAACCTTGCTCTAAGCTCTCTATTATTTTGTTTTGCGCCTTATCGCTAATCATCCATGCACCATTTATGTTCTCTGTTTCAAATCGAAAGTGCGCATCGACTTTTTTCGGATTAACTGTGCATAGTTTTTTTGCTTTAGCTAGAGATATATTAATATAATGTTGCAAATCTCTTTCAATGTCTTCTCGCTTGAATCTATCGCAGACATTAATAATAGCATCGATAAAATTTTCTTTTTCTGTTATAAAAGGAACATTTTTCAGCCTTGCTAGGCTTCTCAAATATCCCCCAACCCCAAAAACTTTGTCTTTATAGCTATGTCTAATCATCTCTAATAAATGATCGTCATTTGAAATTTTAAAACTTGTTATTCTTCGCCATATTTCCTCAGTGAATTTTTTATATCCGTGACTTGTATGAAAATCGTTCCAATCACCAGGTGTTGGAGGAACGGTGTAGCTCCCTCTTACTTCCCTTGCAGCTTCGATTGCACAAGATACACCCGTGTTACCCTGTTCTTCATGTGGTTTGAATTCTTTAATGTCATTGTCGGCAGCTATTACAATTTGAGACTGTGGGAATCTTGCACGAACCATTTTTGCTACTGACATGATATTATTTGCGCTTATAGCAATAAAGACACTTTCATATGTGGCAAGATGGACGCTTGCACCAGTTGCATAGCCTTCTGTTATAAAAATAATAGTTTCTTGGTTATTCTCAGGTTCAGGTCCGATTAATGCGTAATGTCCTTGATACCATCTGCCATCAATAGGTTTTGAAGAAAGTTTTTTCACCCATTTTTTATCTTTATGAGAAAATGCGATGGTCTGAATGCCAGCGTATATATCGCCTTCGCCAACATTGTTAGAAGGCTTTAAAATTTTAAAAGCAATTTGCTTTCTTCCGAAGAGTACGACCTCTTTCAAATTGTCGTCAATCTTTGCTATTTGAGAAATGCTTTTTTCAGCAAGATAAGGGTATAACGTGTTGGCAGGATATCTGCTTGACTCGTAAGCCTTTTTACAAGCGTTATAGTGTTTAATTCGTTTTTCTCTTTCTTTTTGTAATTTTTTTTCGGCTTCACGTCTTCGCTTTAAATCTTGCTCTCTTAGCCTTTTCTCTTTTTCTTGTCTTTCTCTTAAATTTACCTGTTTACCTGTGTATGTGCTCAACCCATAGCTTGACCATCTTGTGCTATGTCCGCCGCCTTTCATTGTTGAAAAGTTTATTTTCACATATTCGTTGCCATCAGGGTATTTACAGAACACCACATACATTGCCGATCGTTTTTTAGGATCAGTTTGGGGTAGATTGTCTTTTTTAAATGTTTCTTGTTCTATCTGCTTGTGAAAGTAAGTTGTGTAGCTTGAAAATACAGCTCTGAAGTCAATAAAACACTCGGCGGCTAGTGCTTCAATTTCGTCTAGATTTTCTTCGATTAAGTCCCTGACGGTTTTTCTGTAGTCGCTCATGCTATCACCTCCCCTCTGATTCTGGGGAGTAGGGCCAATAGACCGATCAAAACCCATAAAAATGCAAAGTAGCCAACGTGAAGCCAGTCTATATGCCAGTCTTTCAATCTTTCAAGTTTGCTTAGCTCTATGTTGTAATTGTCTTGTCGTGCCCTTGATGCTTGAGTATATGGCGTTCCGCAATCTGTTGTTTTTTCATCTTCACAGGCCACAGGATCAACCGCTTTCCGCCATTTTGAACCAAGCCAGTGCAGTCTAGCTTTCTCGGTAGCGTTGGCTTGGGCTTCGATTAGAGATTTGTTCTTTCTGGAGGAAGTTGTGTATGTTTTATATGCAAGTCCGCCAATATTGGCTAGTAATATGAGAGCAGTGACAGCGATACATTCTTGCTGTCGCTTACCTTTCGATTTTATCGCCTTAATTAGGTACTGTATGGCTACAAAATCTATTGCCAATGCTACAGCGTAAGAAATAAAAACGCTCGGTAGAGGCGAATTTAAGCCCTCTAATGCTGTTTTAAAAACTTCCGCAGTGGTGGGCACTATTATTGCGTATAGCGAGAGTTGAAATAAATAACTAATACCAGTCACGAAGTCGTATTGTTGCGCTTGTTTCGCTGTGCAACCCACAGGTGTTGCGCTTCGCTGGAAGTCTTGCCTCTCAACTGTTGCGCTGTGTTGCGCTGTCGAGTTGTCCACAACGGGGGTTTCGGTGAACTTACCAAGGGCTTTTAATTCACTGACAAGTTGTCGTACTTCGCTATCAGTTATCTCGATATCTGTCTTGTGCTTAAATGCAAGGGGTAAGCTATCTTGGGGGAAGTTAAGGGGTATCGCTCGACTTGCTAGTCGAACTGCCTCGCTTTCAGTAGCACCTCTTTTTATTTCCCTGGATTTTAAAGCGCGTAAAACGCTGCATACTCTTTTTATTTCAGTGTCAGAAAATGGGGATTGACTAGAACAGTTTGTTTTCCTTACGATTTCAGTCATGGTCAAACTTCCTTGTTTGCTTAAGTTAGTTAAGGATTTTCTGGCCATCGGGTGTCTGGCTTTTCAAGGGGCCGAGCACCATCCTCGCTGCGTTATGTTGCAGTTTCGCAGCGGGGAGCCAACTTCATTTCTATACTATCCTAAGTTGTAACCTCCTTAAATAATTAAATTAATCGTATTTGCACCTGTATTCGCATTTGTATTCGCACTCGTATTCGCACTCGTATTCTCATCTGTACTCACACTCGTGTTCGCACTCGTGTTTGCACCTGTATTCGCACCTGTACTTACACTCGTATTCGCATTTGTATTCGTATAGTGGTCCTTATTTAACTAATATAATTGGAAAAAAAACACACAATGTCATCATGGATATAGTATCGAGTCCATCCACTAGGTCCTGATTTATAGTCATCTTTCATATGTATCAGTGCGTTGTCTCTTACTAGTCTGTGTAATGTTGTCTTAAGATGTACGACGTTTTTTACGTAAGAAATTTTTTTTACTGACTTCTGAAGGTTGAGTCTTTTTGTCAGGTTGCTTGGCTTTTCTAGGGATTCTACTAAGAATAATAAAATATTGTATTTGGCTTGTTTCTTTTTCAAATCTTCAAGAATGAAATTTAGCTCAGAGTTAAAAGTCTGTCCTGTATTCGCACCTGTATCCTGATCTGTAGCCCGATGTGTACCCTGATATGTATCCTGATCTGTAGCCCGATGTGTACCCTGATATGTATCCTGATCTGTAGCCCGATGTGTACCCTGATATGTATCCTGATCTGTAGCCCGACCTGTATTCACACTCGTATTCGCACTCGTATATGCATCTGTATTCACACTCGTATTCGCACTCGTGTTTGCATCTGTATTCACACTCGTGTTTGCATCTGTATTCACACTCGTGTTTGCATCTGTATTCACACTCGTGTTTGCATCTGTATTCACACTCGTGTTTGCATCTGTATTCGCACTCGTGTTTGCATCTGTATTCACACTCGTGTTTGCACTCGTGTTTGCATCTGTATTCGCACTCGTGTTTGCACTCGTGTTTGCATCTGTATTCGCACTCGTGTTTGCATCTGTATTCACACTCGTGTTTGCACTCGTGTTTGCATCTGTATTCACACTCGTGTTTGCACTCGTGTTTGCATCTGTATTCACACTCGTGTTTGCACTCGTGTTTGCACTCGTGTTTGCACTCGTGTTTGCACTCGTGTTTGCATCTGTATTCGCACTCGTGTTTGCATCTGTATTCGCACTCGTGTTTGCATCTGTATTCGCACTTGTGTTTGCGCCTGTGCTCGTATTTATACTAGAGTTTGATCTTGCGCTTTTAATAATGCTAGTCGTTCCGAGGATATTGTCAAAAGTGTCATCGTTGTCTTTTTGTATTTTCGCTCGTTGTTTAGGGACTTTACGAACTCTTTTTTGGTGAAGTTCCATAACTCAACACTCTAATTTAGGGCGGTTAAATGTAAATCTTTATTTTTTGATATGTCCACAGCATGGTTCCAAATCTCTCTCACAAGAGAACGCATTTCAACTGCGGTTTCGTGACTAGGTTTAAATTCTGGAACTGAAAGTAGTGATAGACAAGCGTCCTCAACGACACTAGATTCTCGGACAGTAGTTTTAATGCAGTTATTTAAGTGTTTGAAATACCAGTCTTGTATTCCTTGGCTTAATTTCGTTTTTTTGAGCTTTGTTGTCATAAAAACATGACGAATATCTTTTCTTGTAGCATCTAAAAAACGATCAATTTGTATTTTAAATTGAGGATAATTTCTAAAATGCTTAATTTTACACTCAAGAGGTGAGACTAATAGGTCAGAAGCCATAACTGCATTTGCGGTAAGATTGTTCCAGCTAGGTGCACAATCTAGAATAATTACCTGAAATTGTTTTTTAAGTGGGTCAATCACATTGTTTTTTAGCCAATACTCTCTAGCTGGCATTGCGTGAATTTCTCTTTCTAGGTTTCCGAGGCCAGGAGTCTCAGGAATAAATCTAAGTGATGGTAAATCAGTATCCATTAGTAAATTGTTAAGATCTATCTTCCCTTGAAACATGTCATAAAGTCCGTATATATCCTTTAACTTTTCAAGTACGTCATCCAGTTCTTCGTCTTCAGAAATTGACAGGTCAATTCCTAAATCCCCAGATACGTCGCACTGCTGATCAAGTCCTACTACGGCAGTTTGTATGTTGTGTAGAGCAATCATTCTTGCGAGATTCATTGCGGTAGTAGATTTATGTGTTCCTCCTTTTAGTGAGTAGATTACTATGACCACCGGGTTATCAATATGACGTAGAAATCCATATTTTTCGCCAAGTTGAGGGATTTGATCATAACTCCATACACGTCTTTTGTTACTACCTATACGTGTTGCTTTTGGGATTCTCCCGCTTTTTTCGGCGCTGATGACTGTATTTTTATGTGTCTCACTAGCATAAATACTTAGTATTTTTTGAATTGTAACCTGTTCATTCATCTTACTAGCCTATAGTATGTTATAATGCACAATATACCTATAAATATATGATACAGGTATAAACTGAAGTAAACAAATTTATTTTGGAAATAGATGAAGTTCTTCTAGTAGATATCTTGGAATTTCAGTGAAGAAGCTAAGTAGAGTAATTAATAGGATAAGTACAAGTATAGCTGCTCTTGGATGTTTTACGCGGAACTCTGTAAGAATTTTTAGATAGATCATTTAACAGCCTCAGTCTTTTTTTTACTTTAGACTAAGGTCTAGCAATAGGAAAAAGTAGATAAATTAGAAAATGGGAAGAGTTAGGTACGCGCTACTACAAATAGTTAGTAGTAGCGCGTGCAAATTTACTCAATTTCTGGTGTTAGAATAACATTTTCATCATTTTTTATCTCGAACAGTGCCATTAGAGCATCGTTTCCGGTCAATGTGGTTCCTGGTTCTATGAAAGGTTTGCTGGTTTTTAGAAGTAGGTTTCCTTGAACAATCAAGGTGGTATCTTCATATCCAATTATTGTGGGTGCTAGTGAATGTAGATATTGGTCTACACTGATGCTGTTAGCAGCAGCACCGCTGCCTCCAGAGGAACCTTGGCCGCCATATATATTTGTAGACGCGAAAAGAGCAATTAAACATTTTTTAATCATCGCTATCTGGCTCCTTATTTGGAAATTGCCCAACTATTGCCGATAAAAAAACATTGATATCACCTGAATGCTTCATGTTTTTTATTCTCTTGTATACAAAATCCCTAACATCATGATTAAGCTGCATAAGCTCGTCCATTGTGCAGGCTAACGTAAAATTAAGCAATGATGCTGATTTGTTTTCTAAGCTTTGTTCGTCACAGTGAATCATTTGGTGTTCAATACATGTCTTAATGGCTTGTTCAGGTAGATTGAAATCGTCGACAAAAAATAATCCGGTGTCATTTTTTGTCGCTATTTCCGCTTGTATGAGATCTTCTAAGCAGAGTAATCCCCTTACGCCGTAAAGTGTATTAATTTGCTCTTTAGAATAAGGGCGATTTGCTAAAATGGTGATTATTTCATAGGTAAATGGACAGATAATGAAGTCTTCAATTTTTCTTCCCCGTACAATCATATCTAGACCTTTTTTGTGTACAGGTTCTTTGTTAAAAATGTCTGCTATATAATCGGCGTCACCAAGAGCGCCCTTGCTGAATCTGGAAAGGTGTTCTTCATCAGCATCTATTGCTATCAATATTTTAACTATATTAGCGAAAAGTGGAGATTTGGTAATTCCCTTCGCGATATTTGAGACAGTTTTGTAGTTTAGTCCTGTTTTATCAGATAGTCTGTAAATCGTGTTTTGCTTCTTTTTACACCACTCTTCAATTAGGGTTCGTAGCAGAGTGAAATCGTCATCTATTACCATCGAAGTCTCCAATTTGTATGCGCGAATACAATATGTTGTATTCTCGACTACCAAAATCCTTACTTGTAAGGTTTTAGCCTGACGTTTGATAAAAAATCGCTCATAATCCCACTATGAATAAAGCGAAGCACTATAGTAATAAAATCTTTTAACATGATAGTGCTCGCAGTGAAAATAAAATTTGATCATTGTGAAAAATGGGTAAAATCATGCTTGATTTAGCTCTATCTGAAATTGGAACTAAGGAGTTTGTTGGTAAAGAAGATAATCCCAAAGTTCTTAAATTTTCTAAAGAAACAGGTCTAGATTGGGTAAAGTCAGAAGAGACAAGTTGGTGTGCCATATTCATATACTGGTGTGTCATGAAATCCTCAAATGCAGCTATTGAATTAGATCGTCCGTCAAAATCTCGTGCTGCAACCGCTAGAGCCTGGTTACAGTGCGGACTTCCGGTAGAAATAGGAAAACAAAGACTAGGGGATATTGCGATTTTCTGGAGAGAAAGTCCCGAATCTTGGAAAGGTCATATAGGCATATATATAAACGATGTCCCTGGTAAAGCGGGGTTTGTGAATATTCTAGGTGGAAATCAGGGAGATAGTGTCTGCATTAAAGAATTTTCGCTTGATCGTCTTCTGGGCTTTCGGCGACTTTAACACTGTGCTACGCCTTGTTCTTTTTTGCAGGAAATTTTTTTTAACTGAAGAAGGGAGGTGTTATACGAGGGAAGTATAAACAGTTTTCCAATGATTACATTTATTCTCGTTTCGCTTTAGGGGTGTGTAATTGAGCCAATACAGTTAAAACCCCCTGAAGCTTTTTAACTAAGTCTAATGAATGGTGATCTATCATCTCGGTTGATCGAAAAGGCTTTTAGCCAATAAAGAGAAAATAATTTAGATTGTTCTATCGTCCCGCTTGGAAGGGTCTATGAGTTCTTTTGCCGAAAAACAAAATCTTGCAGAAAGCACAAAGAATCTAGGTGCAATAAAGACTCTATTTGATTCGATATCAAAAGCCAATGCTCCAAAAAAATTAGAAAACAATGAAAATATAGATCCGCATAAGTTGTTCAAGGAAAACGATTTCGCTAAAAAAATTGTTTCATCGATCCTTGATGATTCGTTGAAAAACGGAATTATATTTGAAGAAGATAATGAAGAAAATCAAAATAAAATCAGCGAGCTTGGGTTGTTAGAAAAAATATATGAAGCCGGTATAAATGGAAATGTTGATGGTGGTTGTGTACTCCTTCTAGTGACTGATAGGACTGAAAGTCTAGGCTCGCTTTCACGAGAGATGGGCGAAAATGAAAAGATAATTTCGCTAAATATTCTTATGAAAGATGAATTTGAAAGTATAGAGGTTAATGGTGACATATACTCGAATTCCTATTATAAGCCAGAGTACTATAACTATAAAAATAAAGAAGCCAAAGTTAAAATACATCACTCAAGGGTCATTGTTTTTAATGGTCGCAAGTTAACTAAAAAAGAATATGAAGCCAATAAATATTGGCATGAATCCATGCTATCTAAAGAAATAATTAAGTCTGTGCAGGCTGCGAGTAGAGCTAACGAAGCTATTTCAGAAGCGATAGAAAAATTAAAAAAAGAGGTTCTTACCCTATCTTCATTTTTCGACTTGATGCTTTCAAGTGACTTAGGGTTCTCAGAGATTGAAAATACAGTAAAAAAGATATTTGAGAATATTGATAACAAGAACCGCGTAGTACTAGACTCAGATTCGACATTAACAACTCTTGGCGTTAGTTTATCAGGCTATGGCGATGTTTTCGACAAGATACTTGAATATTTGTGCGCTTTGACAGATTTACCAAGGCAGAAATTACTAGCCGCGCCTTCAGGGTCTTCAATTTCAGAGAATGCGCAAGGGGATCAGGAATTATACTACGACCGTGTATATACTTATCAGACGCGGATATTAAGACCGATCATTGTAAAAATATTAAAGCATCTTGAAATTAAAAATCCAAATTTTAGCTTTCAGAGCCTTTTTCAAAAGACCGATTTAGATCGGGCTGAAGAGAGTAACAAGGCTGTAGAATTTGAAGAGAGGGTAGTTGATGTTGCTATGAAAATTAACCAGCTAACGAGTGGTAATAAGGGTATCGAATTTTGGGAAAAAAATACTAAGATGGTGATCAGTAAATGATTTATGCAGATTTTAACGAAACATTGAAGGTCACAGGCTGGGAAGAAGACGAAAAAGGTTATTTGATTTGTGGCGTGATCTTCGCAAGGGAATGTGTTTTACCTTACATAAACGAGTATGGCGAAATAGTTTTTCACTATAGAGATAGCACTATATTCGAAAAAGAATTTGTTGATAGTGTTGTAAAATGTGTTGGAACATATGAGCATCCATTAGATTTTTATGGTGAGAAAGAAGGGCTTTCCTCGGAGAATACTAGATATAATCAAGTTTCTCATCCATTTCTAGAGAAGCCTGTAAAAAAAGAAATTGATGGCTCAAACTGTCTTGTTGGTAAAGTTATTGTTACAGACGAAGACACAAAAAGAAGTATAAAAAAAGGTGAACTCAACCAAATATCCCCAGGGATGCAGGTTATAGAGGTTCCAGAAGAGGGTGAATTTAACGGGCAGAAATACTCAATAAGACAAAAGGCGGTTTCAATGAACCATTATGCGCATACTAGAGGTGGGAGAGATGGCAATGGCACTAGGCTATTGTTTGACGATGGGAGCGATGTTTTTAAGGTTGTAGAAATCAGAGGTGAAAAAGTAAGAGTCCATAAGGATGATGCTGAAAAGGTCCAAGCTTCAGTGAAGCTTGTAACTGATTCACTTACTGACTCAGAAGAGAAGATTAAGACGCTAAGAGAAACCAAGAAGCTTGCAGAAAAAGATCTTGAAGTAGCACAAACCAAGTTAGAAGCAACAGAGTTAGCTATCAACGAACTTAAAAAAGCGTCTCTTTCAGAGGAAGAAATAAACAAAAAAGCAATAGAAAAAGCCAAAGAGTGGTCAGACGTTGTAGAAAAAGCAACAGGCGTCCTAAGTGATAAAGAGATAATGGTTTATGATAGTGCTCTTGATGCTGTGGGTGTGATGCGTGATTTTATTAAGAAGAAAGTTGGTGAACGTTATAACGAAAAAGATTACGAAAAGTCGGAATCGGTTAAACTGGTGTTTGACTCTCTCTATAGTATTAGTCCTAGTTCAAAAAATAGCGTAAAAAAGGTTTTTGAGCCTAAGAAAAGTAGTGAAATAGAGAAAAATGAGCCTAAGAAAAGAACATATAAGTTACCAAATTTAGCGGATTAAGGAAGAGGTGTGATTTGACTTTAGTGTATACGGGGGATATTGCCCCAGGTAGGCCGGGGAAGGAAGTTAGTTCGGTTGGTTTAGAATTGTACGGTGGGTTTACTGGGGATGTAGAAGTTGATTACGGTAGTGCTGTGATTATTTCAAGCGGAAAAATAATTAATCCAAGTATTTCAACAGATATAGTTGCAGGTGTTCTTTATGCATCAACCGTAGATCCATTAGGAGTTAGAGCGGAAAGGGCGTGTGATTATGCGGTTAAAGGGCTTTTGTGGGTTCGAATTGAAAAGGAAGTGCAAAAGAATGATCCTGTATACGTCAGGTTTAAGAGCTATCAAGGGAAGAAGAGGGGTACATTTACAAACAATTCCGAAGTGGTGGTAATTGGTGGTGTGGAGGTAGAACACGCTTTTAGGCTAGTAGGTAAAGTGTATCAATCTGATACTTATTCATATGCTGATGGAATTATAGCTCAGGTGAGGTTTTAATGGATCATATTGCTGAAGGTATTATAAGGCGGTGGATGAATGAAGTTACTGTAAATTACGACCCGCCAGCAAATATTGAACATCGTGCTACTCTTGACATGTATAAAGTTAAAGAAGGTCAAGAAAATATTAAGTTTCCCACTATAACGGGTATTGGGCAGTTTAAATTAACGACGGGTCGGTCTAAAGATTTACCAAGTACAAGCATATATTTAAAAGAAGAAAAAGCAAAAGTATATCAGTATTCAGCTACTATTACGTTTTACGATAAAGATAAAAAACAGTACGGTGAGGTCATCAAATATAATGATGATGATATAACCAATGCTGAGAGCACTTGGTATCGTACCGAGTCGCATTTGTTTTGGACAGGATTGCCAGAGAATAATATTCAGGGTCTTTCAAAGGCAAAAAATATTATTAGAGTTTTTCCAAAAGTTACAGCGCCATTTGACACATCGTCAGACGATTTTCCAAGGCAGCTACTTGATAGTATTAATGCTTTAATCTTGGGTCCATCAAGCGCAGTGAAGGGAAGCGATCCAGTGGATACGCTTTACCTGTCTAGAACCTTGTCGATCTTTGCTCAGCGTTTGCGATTAAAGTATGGTGAATCAAGTGTAACCGTGCTCGACCAGATTAAAAAAGAGAATAAAAAACTTAAAAATATATATGAAGTGTATCACCTAGGGCGTGATTATCATGGTGGTCCTGAGCAAGCTATAGCTTGTTCAAGTGACAAAACTAATCTTCAATGTACCGGAATGGAAGAAATGATTTACGGTAAATTTGTGCCAACGGTTGTTGGTGTAGATGTGGCAGCGAGTAACTATACAGCGGGACCGCTTATCAGAAGAACGACGTCAGTAGCAGTCATGGAGTTTGATATATGACGAGAATTTCAGTTACATATAAGAATCCCAAGCATGACGGTATGCTTAGTTTACCTATAAGTGTCGCAAGAAATGTTCTTGTAAAAACTGGAACTCATCTTATGGAGTTGTCAGAGTGGGAAATAATTAAGAATTATTACTATGTAAAAAGAGATCTAATTGATAAAAATTATTTAACAGCGGATGAAACGGTAACGCAAGCATCGCTAACCAATGTTGGAATTAACGAAAATTCATCATTAACAGAAGTTCTTTCATATGTACGTGATACATCGGACGAGACATTGTTAAGAACTATGCGCGATAAAGAGTATTCAGGTCAGAGTAGAAAAGAAGTGTTGGAAGCTATTAATATACAGCTTCAGATACTCGACGACACAAATAGAGATCCAGAAGCGGACAGAGTGTTTGATGGTTCTGTCATAGATCTTAATGACAACGCTTATACTTTAGATGAAAAAATAAACAAAATTAACGACCGTGACTACTTAATACGACTTCATAAAGAAGAGGGGAACGGCGCAAACCGTAAGACTGTAAAAAAATACATTGAAAAAAGACTTGGCGAATTAGGTAAGTAAAATGCTAATGATTAAGTACTACTCAGACAGCAATAAAACGGTGATAGAGTACTATACAGAGAATGGTGGTGCTGAAGTGTCGCTGCGAGGTTGTAATAGTTTGAGTATTGCAAGAGTTATAAATGAGTTAAATGTGGTAGATGGTGAAAGATTTTGTGATGTTCCAGTTGTCGTTAGTAAGCAGCTAGAAAGGTTTTTCGGATTCGAAAGCATGGTGATGTGATGGAATATGATAAATTCAAGAAAATTTTCACTCGAATCAATATAGAAGAAGACGAGTTCAATATAGTAAGGGACATGTCTATAAATTTACTATCTAGGGCATTAAGGGTTCTAGGTGAAAATGGAGATTATGCACTTGGTCTTATGATCGCTCATAAGTGGACAGTGATTAACTCATATAGTGATGTGGTAGGGGCAAAAAGCAGCGAGTCAAATAATGGTATGCAAGTGTCATCTAATGGGGCTTCGTCAAAAAGTGAATTTGCATCCACAAAATATGGTAATGAGTTAATAGGTATTCTTAAGTCTATAGGTATGATCAGATGTTGAAGATGGATGATAGGACTAATCGAAGGATTGAAAATCTTATTGAAGAGCTTGAAATTCTATCAAGATATGTCGTCAAAATCGGGCTTGACCAAAGCAGTATGAACCGTCCTAAAGAAAATAGCCCTGAAATAAGTTTAGGTGAAGTTGCTATAGGTATTGAATTTGGGACATCACGACAACCTGAACGATCATATATTAGAGCTGCTATAGACTCTAATAGGTCATCTATTGAGAGGATGATTATGATTACGATTGATCAAGTGTATAATGGTAGAATGTCAGCGAAAGAGTGTTTGAATAGAATCGGCGAATATGTTTTAAAGGTCATAAAATCGCATATTGCAAATATAAAGAGTCCTTCTTTGTCTAAAGTAACTATTGAGAATAGGAGAAGGCGCGGAAATTATTCCCTACTTCTTTTACAGGACACGAAGCAGCTTATAAATAATTTAAAATACTGGGTGGAGGTGCGTTAGTGTTAGGGGTTAAGAGATTTGCGTACTATAAAAATAGTTCAGTAAGAGAAGGTAACAGGTTTGTTTCAAGGCCGTCAGAATTATATTATTTTAGCGGTAGCATAAAGAGAAACATTAGTTCACCGCAGTTGAAAAAGATGAAAACAGGACAAAAAAAATCAGTGGTTGTAGAGGTGCGATCATTTGATGTGAGGTTAAGAGAAGATTATATAGTTATTATGGATGGTGAAAAATATAGAGTCGTGGCATACGTGGACATGGTTGATGGTCCATTGCCGCAAACAATAGCATTAGCGGAGGGAATATAAATGGGAGGATTTACACATATAAGATATAGAACGCGTCCCAAGTATGTTAGTGCCATGCGTTGGGATGGTAAGAATGTTAGGAGGATTAATCAGTTTTTAGAGATGTTCGGTAAGACGTTAGATCTATCAAGTATAAAAGATGGTGTTTATTTAGTTGTTGATGATGACGGTTTACGGGTAGAAGGCGAATATGATTTCGATAAGAAGTATGTACTATGCTAAGTCACTTAGAAAACACATTATGCGATTATGTGAAGTTATGCCTAGGTCAAGATTGGGAAGCAATTAAAACTACTGATAGACTGGATCTAGGAGAGATTAGCTTTTTAAAATGGGTAGAGCTAAACTTTAAAACTATTGATCAACAGTATTTCGATGATATGGGGGATGGTGAAAGGGAAATATGGGTGTATTTTACAGTCTATGTGAAAGTAGATATACCAATCGATTTTCCTGACAATTTATGTCTCGAAGCTGCCGACGAGCTTAAATCTGGTTTTAACGATACCAAAAGGGTATGGCTTAATAGTAGGGGGTATACTTTATTAGAGGCAACCGCTGTGTTTAATCTCGGAGATGACAGTAGGTATTATAGGGCCAATTTTGACGCCAGATTTAAGCTTGGATTTAAAAGATAAGGGGAGACTTAATGCCACTTGTTAGTGACTATATAAATGTAAATATGATTGTTGAAGGGGCTAAGGCTCAGCAGGTAGGGACATCTACAATATTAGTTTTTGACCCAAATGTATCTTTTACAGACGGTAGATATTATAGCATTTATTCAAAAGCGGATGGAATGCTAGAAGATTATACTATAAGGGTTAATGGTTCCTATATAAACCCGTCTAGTGAAGTTTATAAAGCCGCCAGCAAGCTAACTAAGTTAAGGACATTTTATGTGGGTGGTGGTATACCAGATGCATCTAATGCCATCAACCAAGCGTTTATATTTTCACTTAATACTGACCAAGAAGTGGTGCATAAACCATATAAAATTAAGATTTTGTTTAAACTCAATGAAAGTGAAACAGAAGAAAAAACTATATTATATGCTCCAGATAGTAAGCCTGATAACTTCGAAGATGTGTTCAATGGTATTAAAAGTAAGCTAGAAGCATCTGAGTATGGTAATTTATTCTTTTTTATAAGTGATAGCAATGGATTTACCATAGAAGCAAGGCTGAATACTTTTGCAGTAGCTAGTATGGTTTCAGAGGATTTTATCGTTACTGAAAGAAAAAGAGTAGAAGGTAATAGCATCTCTAGGCGATTAACTTCTATATATGAAAGGTCGCCATTTTCTGCATTAATTACCACAGAAAGAAATATAGAAACTATTAACGAGATAGCGTTGTGGTGTGGCTGGGATGTTCTTTTTTGTGTTTCGGGTAAGGATGAAAATGATTTGCATCCGCAAAATCCAGGTGTCGGTGGGTCGCTAACAGGGAAATATTCTAGCACGATGTATATAACTTATAGTAAGTACGAGGGTTATATTGAAGCAAGTCTATTTAATGAAAAATTACCAACACCTCCAGGACAAACGCAGTGGAACTATACGTCAATGGAAGGTGTAGATACGGACGAGATCAGCACTAGCGAACTTGAAATAGCTAGGAAGAAAAATATCAATGTCTACACAAAGACGGCTGGCTTGCACATGCTTAATGATGGTGTGTCAACTATAGGACAGGCATTTGATGACGTTAGGGGTACGGCATGGGCTAAAGGCTATATTGCAACAAGGCTGCTTAATCTGTTCGCTAGTCCATTGCCTGAGGATAAAATACATTTTGATCCAGATGGGTATTCGAGGCTTTTGATCGAGTTGGAGGATATTGCTTTGGAGCTAACTAGATACGTATATAGAGCTATTGATTGGAATATGCCGGACCTAGAAACATTTATGTCATTGAGTGATATGAGTAGGGTTCTTAGGTTTATAAATGAAAGCACTGGAATATATAAGAATAAAGCCGAGCGGGCAAATTTAACATTTATATCGAGGTACTAGTTATATGATGCGAAAACGAATTGGGGTGGACCCTGCTAGTAACAAGATATACTGGGGTGTGCATAGGGTGATGGGTTTCGCTCAGGATAGCCTTGTTGATATCGCGTACCGCGAAGCAAAAAGAGAGTACAAGCAAAGTCCAATGGGCGAAATATGGTCAGAGGGTAAGAAAAGTGTAATTGTCGATGTGACTATTATGTTGCGACATAATAGTTCATCAAATCCCTTTTTTGACAGAATGGACAAGGCAGATATGGAAGGCCCGCTTCGTGTGGTCCATGAAAGGCATGGGGTAATATTTACTGGTATTTTAGGAATTACCTTTAGTCCTGGGTGGAAAATGGGGGTTAGAATGGATGATGTTAAATGGATGATGTCAGGCGGTGGAGTTATAATTCAGACAGGAGATGAAGCGAGTGAATACATCATATCATAATGTCAATGTTAAAAAAAGAGGTAGGGAGGTCATCGAGGTTGATGGCGTTAAGTATACTTTCTGTCAGCTCGCAACAACTGAAGGTCTAAGGGTAGGTCTAAAGCTTAAAAAGTCTTTTATGAAGCCACTTGTGCAAATAATACCAGGTGTAGCAGAGGCTGATGTCGGTGGTGGTTCAACTAAGGAGATTGCTGATAAAATATCACAATTTCTAGTTGAAAATAATAAGGTGGCCATTGTCCTATCATGGCTTGAGCAATTTGATTCTGTTATTGATTATGTAGAAATACTTATGAAGTCTGTTAGAGATGAGAATGGCGAGGTAATAGAATATGATGAATATTGGAGTATCAACTCACACTATTTGAATGTTCTTATAGCCGCATATACACATAATTTTAGAGAGTTTTTTTTTCTGACTATCAGCCTTATTCTCCAAAAACTGGCAGTATAACTAAAAAGCCAAGTGATGATAGTTATATCGAATACTTTAGGGACCGGGTTTTAATATATAAGTTTGCTACTCTTAGAGAATATGAAGATTACTATCTACTTAGCGAAATTTTGAGTTTACAGAAGCTTGTGGATTTAAAAATGAAGTCTATGGAGCGGTCTAACGATGTCTAGTTTGAGAGAGCTTAGCGCAGAATTTACCACAAAGTTTGATCGAAAATCATTTACTGAATTTCACGATATTATTGATGATTTAAAGACCGAGCTAGTTACTCTTAATTCGGAAATGGATAAATTTGCAGACAAGACCGCAGACTATGGTAGGCGAGCCGGAAAGGGTTTTGCAAATGTTCAAAGTACAATTGCAAGGGTTGGTGATAGTGCAGTTGTAGAAGGTCGTAGGATTGATAGTGCTCTAGGTAAGGTTGATAAGAGAGTTAAAGATCTTCATAAAGCATCGAATGATATGAATCTTCCAAAAAAGCTGAAATCGTCGCAAAATGAAGCAGAAAAATTAGATAAAAGGATAGACGATCTAGGGTATAGATTAAGAAAAGTTGGAAGAGATAAATATAATTTCGGTTCTGGCTTTTCAAGTCTAAATACGCAGTTAAATAGTGCTCTTTCAAATATGGGTCTATTAACTGTAGCTGGTGTTGGCGGTATCGCACTTATGGCCTCGCAGTCTGCAAAATTAGGTACTGAAATTATAAATATATCCAAGTCACTGGGTATAACTACAGAAGAGTTTCAGCAATTAGAATATTTAACGGCAAAGCATGCAGGTTTAAATAGAGATCAGACTAAGGATATCATGGAATCATTCATTGTTAGGATGAATGAGGCTATTAGGGGTGAGGGCGAAGGTTTAGAGGCAATTCAAATATTGGGTATTTCAGACCAGATAGTCAACAGTGATGGAAAGCTAAAAAGCACAAAAGAGTTGTTAGAGATAGTTGCCGATGCATTTCAAAAGCAGAATCCGCAGCAGCAAGTAGATATTGCAGATAAACTGGCAGAAGGTGAAGGGGTTAGATTTGGTAATGTTCTTTCCCTTGGTTCAAAAGGTTTGGAAGCAGGCAGGCGAGAAGCCAATGATCTTGGATTGGTGCTAAGTAAAGAAACTCTTGAAGATGTTGAAAAATTTAGAAAAGAATGGGTTGATACACGCTTTGCAATGGAGGCAGTTAGGGCTGAGATTAGTTTAGGATTTATGCCAATTATAAATAAGTTCGGGAAAGGGCTTAGGACAATATTTCCAAAGGGAAGTGGTGAAGAGTTAGCCGGTGAAATAGACGAATATTTCAAGCGTATCGAAAAGTCTATTTCTGGCATAGTAAGTAGTGAAGACCTTAAGAGCGGTATAGAAATGGTGAAAGAGGTAGCCGATTCCCTTGGTGGTTGGGGAAATCTTGCTGAAGCGGCTACGCTTGGGATAACTACTGTACTAGGTGTTTTTCTATTACCAAAGTTTGCAGGAATAATGACAATTGCGACCGCTATAACAGCAATAGGTGCAGTTGTTCAAGACTTAAATAACTACAGGCTTAATAGGGAATCAGTACTTGGTAGTCTTTTGTGGGATGCTGAAAAGAAAAAAGATGATCAAGATAAGATCAGAGAGGAAGGTATAAAAAACCCATTTAAGAGGGGGTTTAATCTTGCTTATCGTGTTGCAACAAATCCATTTGAAATATTCACAGGTGATCCTGGTCTTGATTCTGACGAGGGAACATGGTTTCCTAAGGATAATTTATACCTAAATATGCTCCAATATTATTACAAAGAACCAGGAAAAATCTTCTCGGAAGATATATTAGATTCGTATAGGAAAGCTAATCCGAATAAAAATATATCTGACATTGTTGATATTAAAAGGGGTGTTCCTCTTCCTACTATGATTGAGCTTTTAGGTAAGGATATATTTAATTTAGGACGAAATACTGAGCAGAGTTTAGAATCTAGCGATGAGTGGCAGAGGTTTGGTAGTAGATTATTTTTGAGAAGTAGCGCCATCGGCGAAAATCCTATGTTTAAAGCTATGACAGAGGGTCCAACAATGCTAGCTGAAAAAATGATGGAGCTTTCCGATAAGTATGGAGGTCTTAGCGCGTTTGATAGCTTAAGTGCTGAGGTTTATAAGAACAGTGATTTACATAATATTTCAGCGTTTGAAAAAACCATGAGGCAAAAAAATATTACACCTATCGAGGATAGTATACGGTATATAACAGCGCCAGAAGCGCCTAGGTCCGAAGGTGCAAGGCTTTACTTTGATTTTAAATTTGGTGATATCAACGGAAAAATTGATGACGGTGAGCAGGCAAAGAAAGTGATTAAGGAAGCTATGAAAGATGAAGTTATGGAAATAATTTCAGGGTATCTTTCGGGTATGGCTTCTGGTCAGGAAAAAGATAAAAGGCTTTACTAGATGAGTGTATATAGCATCAGAAATATATTTGAAAATACGTATATGGTTGAGTGCGTTGGATGTGGTCTATGTAAGATTGAGGTTACATTAGGAGAGTGTAAGACTGTGTATAAGTGTGATAGGTGTGAATCCATAGATAGTAAGATATGGAGTATTTGGTAGTCGTGTTTGAAGAAATAGCGCAATACTTGCAAGAAAAAGGTGATCGAGAGCCAGCCACTATAAAGGCCGGTGGGTATGATCCTATAACATTTAGTGCAGTAGAAAGCGTGAGAGTAATATATACAGCAGATGTAGGTAGGTATACGGCTGAAGATAATACTCGAAAGTCGGATAATATTGTTTTAAACGATCCGCATTTATCATTCACAGGAGTAATGGCACGCAAGATAGATTTTGATAACGCGATCACAGGATCAATCACAGGGATTTTATTTGATAGAAAATTTCCTAATCATTTGCTTGGAGCTACAGCCGCATATGCAGCAGCGGCGGCGCTTAAGGAATTATCTGGTAATAAATCACACGGAGACTATTTCCGTGAAATAAATAGCATTATGGAAGCTAAAGAACTGGTAAGTATAACGGTTGGATATTTCAATTTAAACAACCTCGTAATTACGCATTTAGAGCCGATTATAAGAAATACAGATGCTTTTAGAGTTGAAATAAAGCTAGAGAAATATAGCTATTCTGAGTCAAGGTCTGTGGGCGTTTCGCTGATTGATAATGGTACAGATAAAAATATACAGAGAGATCAAAAGGGCAGTGATGGAGGTCATAATTTCGTTAAAGATCCAACAAACAGGCAGTCAGAGCTTGGTGGTGTTTTGTTTAATGGGTTAGGGTTATGAAAGTTATAGATGTAAAAAATGGTATTCGTGATCAGAGGTTTTTCGTCGAGTTAAATAGCAGCACATTTGAATTAGAGATTGTATGGTTTCCATCAGTCGCTTTGTATTATCTATCAATATTGGATAAAGAAGGCAGTTATATAATAAGAAATGTTGCTCTTACGCTTGGCGCTATTGGTTTGTCATGGTCGCTTAAGAGTGAAAAGTATCCAAAGGGGTATTTTGGTGTAATAGGTGATAAAAACCCTGACCTAGAGAATTTCGGTAAAACAGTGTTTCTATTATTTAAGCCGGTATAACATGAGATATATTGACGTAAAAATAACAGATAAAAATGGTGTTGGTGATTCAATAGGCGGATATATAAGGTTTCGAATAACTAAAACTGCCTTTTTATTTTCGAATAAAGCAAGTGTGAATTTATTTAATATATCAGATATTACTATGGCTGAAATAACCAAAGAAAATAGAAGAATATTCGTGACGGGGGGATATGAGGATAATTCAGGTTTATTGTTTGCGGGTAAAATAGATAGAGTGGTTCCCCTGGGGTCTAGCGGTAGTGATGTGCAAACGAGAGTTGAGGCAAGCGATGCTGAAAGTATGTTGCTGTCCCATGCGCAGATTGAACTATTGAAAGGTGAGTCTAGAAAAAAGGCGATTGAGCGAATACTATCTGAGAACACTAACGGTGAGTCAGTTAGAGTAGGGCCGATAAATATCGATGATAGTATAAAAGTAAAGGGGCAGTCACTGTATACTGGTACAGTCTATGATGTATTGATGTCGCTTTTAATGCCTGGTGAATATGCATCAATACAAGATAATCAATTTGTTGTTGTAAAAGAAGATAAGACAGAAGGCAGAGCAGTGCTATTGACCAGCGATACAGGTTTAATGCCTGGTGTTGTTGTCGAAGGAGATAAAGTAAGGTTTAAGTCGGTTCTTAATCCTAAAATACGGCCCAATGCTTTAGTACAGATACAGAGTAAAAAAGTAGAGAGTGTGAATATTGGTCCATACAAACAGCCAGATAATACCATATTGGTTAAGGTTATTAAGTGCGAGTATTCAGGTGATAATAGGTTAGGTGAGCATTCCGTAATTAGTGAAGGTAGGGTATTTTATGGTGCTTTTCCCCGATCATAGCTTTGTGCAAGAGATAGCATTAGATGAAATAAAGAAAATCAATACAATTCTTCCAGGTATTATAAAAGCATATCGATTTGATGATACAGAGGGCCATATAGTAGATGTAGAATGCGGTATAAGTGTGAGGTGGACCTCAGGAGTAAAGAAAATAGGCTTGATTAAAGGGCTTAGGCTTGCCCCTTATAGATTTGGTGATTTTGAAATAATGCCACCTAAAAATGCTGTAATAGGTAGTCCATGTAAGATTGAAGTTAGTCAGCGATCACTTGTGAGGTGGTATGAGACAGGCGAGCAAGTAGATCCAGAAGACATGAGAATGTTCAATCTTTCCGACTCAATAGTAACACCAGGCGCATATCCAAACGGCATGAGTAAGGAAGCATTATTAGATAGCGAGGGTTTAATAAGGTACGGAGATAGTCGGATATATATTTCAAAAGATGGTGTTAGAATTGAAGCGGGTAAAATGGATCTTAAGACGGATAAATTTGATGTAAACGGTGCCGTTAAAATATCAAGCGATGATGTTAAATTTAACGTTAAGAAACTTGAAGTAAATACCCTAGAACAGGCTCTTATAGGTATAATGTCGCTGTTTAAATTGATAAAAGTGGATACGTCAACGGGGGTCATGATAAATCCAACTATTGCGCAGATACAAAAGGCCGAACAAGACATCAAGAAGGTTTTTGATGCAGGACTTTAAGCTAGATGGAAAAGGCGAGATTGTTTTGAAGAATGGTCTACCAGTGATCATTGAAGGGCCGGAGCTTGCGGCGCAAATAAATAGGCAGGCGTTAAGGTTTCAGCTTGGCGAATGGTATGGAGATAGAAAGCAGGGTATGCCTTATTTTCAGATCATCTTTCAAAAAAATGTGTCCCTAGGCACCAAGATAAACGTAATTAAGAAATACATCACAGATATACCTATTAATAGAAGTATTAAAAAATTCGACTATCGCATTAATCATGGAATTATTGAAATAGAGTATAAAGTGAGTACGACGATCGGTGATGTTGATATAAAAATACCGGAAGAATAAATATGATTACAGAAGAAGGGTTAAAGGTAGAAAATAAGGATACTATTGTAGCTAGGCTTAATGAAGACTTACTAGAAGACTATCCATCTCTTAATCTTCATGTGTCGTCCCCATTTTATCAGAGAAACTATACGATATCACAGATTATAGCTATGCTGTGGGAAGTTACGCAGCGTTCTATTGATATGATGTTTTATGAAAGTGCCAGCGGGATATTTCTTGACTATAATTTGGAACGAATGGGCGAAAGCCGCATGACACCAAGGCCGTCTATTGTAGAATGTAGTATAAGTGGTGAACTTAGCGAAAGCGCAATTATAACTGTAGCTGGCAATCCAAGTATAAGATTTATAAGAAGCGAGCTTGATAGTGGTCTATATAAGTTTGTAACCACAGAGAACGTTAAAACAGGGTTATTTATTGATAGTCGTCTTTTGGTAGATGACAAGAGCGCAATAATAACAGTAGTAAATATTATTCAAGAAGGTCACGAATACGAGAAAGACGAAGATGTTAAAAGGAGAATAAGAAATAAAGCCAGGTCTAGAGGGTTTGGTACAAGGCTCGCATTGAAGTCGGGGTTACAAGATCTTCCAGGTGTAAGTAGGGTTGAAGTGTATGTAAATAATATGCACTTTTACGATGAAAACGGCGTCCCTCCTGGTTACTGGCATGTGATTGTATCAGGTGGTGAGGATATAGTTATAGCTGACTATATTGATATCAATACACATGATGGGCAGTTGTTGTATGGTAAGTTTTACGAGACGAGTAGCGGTGGCTATGTTCGGTTTTCGCGTAATTTAGAGATTATTATATATATAAAAATCTATCTTAGGATCGATAATAAATTTGATTTATCAGACGAAGAAATAAAGCAAAAGGTGATAGCTAAAGCGCGGGAAATCAAAGAGGGCGAAGATTTAGTATGTGACCCATACCTTGAGTCAGTGATTACAAGAAGTGGAATATATAGACTAGAGATCGAAGCAAAAAGATCGGGTGGTGATTATGGTAATGTGGTCCCGTTAGGCTATTTGGATATGCCGGTATTTTCAGAGGATAGAATCGAAATAATACGAGAAAATAAAATTGATTCAACTGGTATAGATGTATGGGTGAAACTGGAGCTTGATGCAAAATCAACGAAGCTAGATTTAATTAAGAGAACTGTATTATCAATAAATGGGAAGATAGAGCCAGGTAGTCAGCTAAAAGGTGTATATCTTTTAACAGTATTAATGACGTCGGTAGATTTTAGAAAATTTAATGTTGGTCTTAAAAAAGATGTTGCTAGTGATTATGAGCAATACATTGATCTTGATGACGATGAGGTACCAGTATTTGCTTATGAGCGAATAGAGGTAGACTTTATATGATAGGGTTTAGCGTTAGTTCAAGAGATGTGGACGGTTATATGTTTATTGCGCCAACAAAGGGGGTGTATTCAGTTCATGCGTTTGGAAAAATTACTCTTGATTATCGCCGTGAAGATGTTTTGCCTAATGGTCCATTGGGAACAGATATGTTTGAGCCGGACGAAAACTGGGTTACAAAAAACGCGAAATCTGGGCAACTAGTTATAGTTAAGGATGGTGAATATATACCCTACGAAGACGGAATTAAGATAAATATTAAAACGTCAGAAGAAGTAATATTCATAATTAATGATCGTTTACCTAGAAAAAAAGGTGAACTAGGTGGGTATGGGGATAACGAAGGAACGTTCGATGTAGTGTTAATGTTTCGTGGTGAAAGATTAAAAGACGGAGGATTGATAACGGAGTATCAAGGCCAGACAATGCACGCATTCGAGATGATACAGGTATATAAAGAGGCAGATAAATACCTCGATTCATTAGTTGGTATACTGGTTAATTCCAGCTTTAGGTATGCCAAAAACAGGGTTATAGATTTGTACGGAAGCGAAGAAAAGGTAAGTAGGTCAGGTGATGGAGACGGTAAGTATAAAAGGAAAATAGCGGCTACAGTGGCGACTAGAAATTCTAGCGGAATGATTAGGGATGATGAGAATATACTTAGGAATCTTTATCCAGAGATGACTGATTTTAAGAGGTTTAGAAGGTTAAATGGTAGGCATGCTATACAGATAAGGTCAAGAGTCCAACCGCAAGATCCAGGTAGTTTTATAGACGCTATGCGAAGCGTTAAGCAAGGGTATGTTGATTCGTTTACATTGATAAATGACAACACGTTTGTACTTGGTAGCGAGTGGAAAAATCAGTTCTGTGTTGATTTGGAAAAAAAATGTAGCTTTGATATGGCTATAAAAAAATCTAATCATATTAAGATACCGTATACAGGTATTATGACTATAGAAGAGATAGTGCCGATTGGAAAATACAGAGAGAGTGGCTATACGCTTAAAGGTAAGAAGTGTTATAGAGGTATGAAAGTAAGCTGTATAGAGGGTGAATATGTTGATTTGGAGTACGTAGAGCCTGATATTACAAGGCATATAGAAGTACATGGTATCGATGATGTGGGTGTATATTTAGAATCAGGCGCGTATGAAGTATGGGAGATTAGGGCAGAAGGTAAGATATGGTTTAATGTGGATGATGAAAACAAATTCAAGCATCCGAACAAAGGGTTATATATTTATAAAAATTCCGAACCGCGTATTAATTATAGATCCGACATGAAGATAGAAGTTTCCCCAGGGGATAGAGTTAAATTTATATTTGATGATACAAAATATACAGATAATGGCGGCAAGTACGATGTGTATATTGACAAGTACAAAACGGATAGCGAACAGATCGGGATAGCTAAGATTAAAATAGTGGGTGATATATGATAAAACCGGCATCGTTACTCAAATATATGAAGGAAATACTTGATGGTGTTAACCTAGAAAGACCGCCGAAGGGGATAGAGGAGAGTGGTTTATCAAAAGAAGCTATAGAGCCGAAAAATTTAAATTGGATATTTAAGAATATATACGAGTGGATATGTTATGTTGATGATGTCGGTCTAGAGTCGTATGGAAAACTTAGCTTTAACTTACCAAGTCGTCCAGGTATGAGAATATTTGTAACAGAGTCGGAAACAATTTATGATCCTATAGTGATTGACCAGCCTGATACAGTGATTGAATTTAAGCCAGGGGTAACGATAACAGCAAGTAATGAGTGTGAGAATATTATTCAGATTGCAGCTAAAAGAGTCACGATAAAGTATTGTCGTCTGGGTTATCGAGAGCCTAAGGAGGTTGTAGAGGGTGGTAATGGCTTGGCAATAAGTGCTAGCAGCGAAGCTGTGAACTGCATGGTAATAGGTGCTAGGATCTTTAATGTTTTAGGTACACGTCAAATAGATAAGGAAATACACAGAGAAGGGTTGTTGGTTGAGAGCGGGAATCGGAATTATCAGGACTTTGTTTCGAATTCAGATTCGAATGCATTTACGCTCTGGGACTTATCAAAACCATGGTCCTTGTGGCGTCATAATCAATGGGGAAATTGGCGACAGGAAATACTGAGGGTAGGTGTAGATGGGCGGGTCACAGGGTCGGCTTTCTATGTTGGTGAAAAGGATGTTATAAATTATGATGGATTGGTGCATGGTAAATATTTAATAGATAACACTGTAACAGATCCCAAACTTGCAAGCGGTATTTCAGGATCAAAGCTAAAAGATAATAGTGTACACGGAGACAAGCTGATTCATGATACGGTCAGGAGAGAGAAGCTTGTTAATATGTATTCGTTTTTACGAATGAGAAGAACATCATCAGTATATATAAAAATCAAAGGTAATTTGCATCCAATTATTCTTACAGTTGAGCTAGAAACGAACATGTTTACTATGAAAGTTAGAGTAGAGATGGATTGTTCTAACCCAAGAATTAAGGCAGGGGGTTATAGGGGAGGCGGGGAATATTATTTTGATGGACTGACCATAGCAGATCATATTCCAATAGGAAAGACATATGAAATATATACACCAGGACGAGTTACAGCAGAAGATCCAGATGATGTATTGAGTCTTAATGCTATTATAGAGGTTGAGAGAGTAAATGCCGATAGTATGAGAGTAAAGGCAGATATAGATGTATTGCCAGTGAGTTTTATTTACTTACAGTTTCAAGGCGTAGCACCCTATGATATGTAAGGATTAAAAATATGTTATCGTTAAGATTAGAAAATGAATCTGAATTATTAGAATTTAAGCAACCCTATAATTATCCAATAGGTAAGGCAGGGAAGCGTCTGTATAGAAATATGCAGAAATACGAATACTATTGGAAAAAGGCTGTTAAGTTAGGTGGAGATGTAGAGGAGGAGCTTTTAAATCGAATTATAGTACCAGAGGGATTTACATATGATGGTGCGAGCGTCCCTAGGTTTTTGTGGTCAATAGCTAACCTGACTCCAGATGGGAAGCTAAGAGCTGCGGCACTGGTACATGACTGGATTTACGATAATAAGGGTGTTATGCCTGCAGGATCATACCAATTCTACAATGGATCATGGATCAATGTTGTTGGTAGATGGACGCGAAAAGATGCTGATAAAATGTTTTTGAAAATTATGGAGCTTGGAGGTGTTGGCAAGACAGATAGGACGCGGGCATATTGGGCGGTTAGACTGTTTGGATGGATAGCGTGGAAGAAGTAAGTATAAAACAGCTTTGCGTCATTCTTGGGAAATCGCGTCCTACAGTGGTTGCGAGGCTTAAGGGTATTGATCCTGTCCGAATGAATGGACGAGAAAAGCTGTATAAATCATCAGAAGCTATGACAGCTTTTATGACTGAAGAGAAAACTATAACTAAATGGCTTTCGGTATCTGAAATTGCGGAAATGCTGGAAGTAGATGAAGTTGAAGAGATTAGAGAGCTTTTAAATGGGCTTGAAAGTAAGCAAGGTCGCTATAGGCTGAAAGAGGCCATGGCGACTATTTACGGTTTTCAAGGATTTAAAAAAAAAGATGATATTAAACAATTGATTGATGAGGAACAGTATTTAGAGGATGAATATGATGATATAGACGCTATTGAAATTGGTGAAGTTGAAGAAATAGAAGAAGGTGTAGGGGAGGTTTCGCATGAAGAGGTAGAGGAGGTAAAGAGTGTAGTGGGGGTCAAGAACAAGACCTCTATAGAAATAATGCAAGAAAGGGCATTTGAAAAAGACTGTGTGCACTCCCTTATGCATCTACATAAAATAGGTATACGTCGAGAGGAGTGTATAAGGAGGCTTTCAGAAGTTTCTCAAACAGGCGATATTAATTTCCAGGTATTGAAATATCTAGCCGAGGTTGAGCGTTCTACAAAGATCTATAAGTCTTCAGGTAGACCGTTGCAGGATAGCGAGAGGGAAAAGCACAAGCTTGTTACGCTGAGGCAGATCAATATGATGCGCTGGGGTGTTCGTGAGGTAGATTATTATTTAAAATGGACAGATGATGAAATCATTGAAGATGGTAAGTATCTAGATAGCTTATCAAACGAGGAATATAGAAGAATCCAAGAAGAAAAATGTAATATTCTAACGCGTAATATTGTGAGAGATGACCCAGAATATATGTATTATGGATCGGATCAACATTATTATGACGATAAATCATATATTCCTAACTCTGTAGATGATAGTTGGCTGAGTGATGGGCTTACCACAACTCTATGGTATGAGGGTAATCTTGATTATAAACGACACGCAGGCCAGATGCGAGCTAGAGAGTTCACCGAAAGAATATTGACAGCTAATAGAATTATATTTCCGGTATGGCTGACTACGCGGCGATGGGGTAAATCTACGGATATCGGTAATGACGATCTTGCATTTATGATGCGTCACGCGTTTTTAGGTAAAGATCACTATAAAACATACGTATTTCAAAGGTCGCAAAAACAAGGTTGGGGTACATATTTTCCAATATTTAAAAAGCTTACAATAGATGCTCCACCAGGGTTGGTTAAGTATTATAAGAATGATTGTACAATTGCTATTGGTGACTCTCTTTTTAATATTGTTTCATACGAGCAAATAGATTCAATAAGAGGATTCGAGACGGCTAATCATATACGATTCGACGAGGCGGGGTTTATGGACCCTTCAGAGTTTCATTATTGTAACTCGGCGGCTGTAAATCTCATGCAGCATAGTAAGAAGACTATAATGTATAAATCGTCAGCGCCACGGAATGCCGATCATCCGTTTGCAAAGGTAGTGGAAGAGGCAAGAAAAAATGGGCATCTATACGAAGCCACAATATATGACAACCCGACTCTTTCAGATGGTCGGAAAGAGGAGGTTATTGCACAGCATGGTGGTATAGATTCGGTTTATGCGCAAAGGGAGCTTTTTTGCAAGATATATGACGATAGGTCAGGGAAAGTTATTAAAGGATTCACAAAAGATAATATTGTAGAAGAAATAAAAGTAGAAAGATACGGTAATATAACGATAAATGATCGATCAAATAAAAATCATCACGATGTTTGGTTATTTTGTTTGTACGATTTCGTAAAAGATATTCTTTATATCTTAGATGAATTGGTTTTTAAAAAGCCAACGCATAATAGTATAAAAGTTGAAGAGGTTAGGAAAAAAGAGCGTGTTGTATATGCTGGTGAATCAGCTCATAGGATGTCGGATTGCACGTTAGATGCAGTGGATATATTCGCTGATACCTATAATCTAGCTGTAGAGCGGATAAAAAACAGCTCTAAGGATGAGCAGATACAAGAGGCTGATAATGGGCTGTATCAGGGAAAAATTAGAATACATAGTCGCTGCGTTTATCTAATAGGATCGGTTAATGAAACGTATTGGAATAAGACATATACGAATATAAAAGAAAGTAAGGAATATGGTCACGGTGATGGTGTTATGGCGTTGGTATATGCATATAGCAATAGAAAGAAGGCTAGGAGAGTAAAAGATCTAGAGATAACAGAGTTCGAATACAATATATGGTCACAATCATATAAGAGCAGTTATATCGGGGTTGTATGGAAAAATATTCAAACAGATGAAGGCTGGATAATATCATTATCAGATAATGGCAATATAATCGCATCGGCTGAATTGAAAGGATCATATCATGAAAAAATGAAGATCATACATAAGATTGTCATGAACTCCAGAAAACCAAAACTTATGTATGATGTGAGTGCGACAAGTTCATTGCTCCAAGATGAGATGGGGCAGATAGGGTGTGAGGTTGAAAAAATAGAGTTGGATAGTGTTACTAGGAAGTCTCTTTTTTATGAACTTAAATACGAGGTCGAGCGAGATGGAATTAAGTTTGATAGCACCGATCCAAGGTTAGAGGTATATTACGATGCTGTTAAATATGACGATGAACTGGATTATATTAATGTAGATGCTATGATGATTGCTAATCGTATGCGTAGTAAAGATATATTGAAAAATCGAGAGATTAATCGAGGAGGTTTAATAAAGAAATCGAATATACGTTATTACGGTAAGGATATGGATATAGGAAAAATCAGTGTGGTTACTAGCGTGACAGCTATAGAGGAGGGCGGAAGCTGGGTGTATGTTAAGAAGTCATTGGGGAAAAAATATAATTTTTGGCACAAGGCCGGAAGGTGTGATACTGAGGAGTTGTTGTCACTCTTTGATAAAAACAAGAAAGGTGTCCTTTTCGTGTCAAATGAAGAGAGTGTTAAAATATTAAGATTGCGAGCTTTTAAAGAGGGTTTAAGGCTTTCTATTAAGAGTTTTGAGGTGACAGGTAGTCAGTCGGATTTAGTAGAGGGGTTTAGGGATGGTCGGGAAGTTTTTCCTGAAAAAGAGGATTGGGTGGAGCATGTCTTAGGTAAGATTCTGATCTTTCCCAAGGATGGTTTAAGTTATTTGCAGTGTGGCTATAAATTGGATATTAGTAGAATTGCGACTAGAGGCAAGAGAGCGTGAGGAGAGTATTATGATGTCGGGTTAGATTTTTTTGTTGTTTTTATTGTTAGCTCGCAATCCATAGACTCGATAATCCGAAGTAGTGTTGTTAGTCTGACGTCAGAGTAGCCCGACCTAATTCGGCTAATGAGTGTTTCATCAGATATTTTCATTCCTTTTTCGATTCTCCAGTTTTTCACAGACCCATATTTTTTGATATTAGACTCTATTTTTTCTTGTAGTAGCTCTAAAAAATCCATGTTCACCCTGCGCGTAATGCAAGAAAGTACCCATTGATATATAATATACAATTGTATATTATATATCGGTTGCAATAGCATAGTATATGTGAAGGTCGAAAATATTTAAATACAGCTAGAATGACGCAGGGGGGTATAACGCATGAAAGATATCGATGTATCGACTATCTGGTCGGCGGTAAAGAATCGTGACGGGGAGATAAAAGAGGGGGAGAAGTATGATTTTGGCTATGGCTCCGAGCTGATTTGTGCAATCCAAACACTGCCCGATCGTATATGGGTGCAGACCGAGTCTAGGAATCTATACTACTATAAAAATGGCATATTCTCGGAGTCTAAAAAGCATAAGTATGTGGTGCTTGTTGTGGGTGAGTACGAGGACCATATGCAATCTATAGTAGCATTAATAGAGATGAGCGGGGTTAATTGTGAGGTTTTTGAGTGTGATGGCGGTGAGTCAGCTCTTGAGTATTTCGATTCTAATAGTGACATTGATTTAATCGTGACTGATAATAAGATGGCTAGGGGTGATGGTGTGTGGCTCATAAAAAGTATTCGTAAGAGGTCAGGTGTTCCTATTGTAATTTTTTCTGGGGTTTTGAATAAAATTGAAGATGGTAGAACGTATCTATTTAATAAACCGCTAGATGTTGATGCATTTTTGAAAAAAGTCAAAGAAATTCTTGGGAGCTAATGCACTTAGTCCCAAGCTTTCTTGGCAGCTTCCCATGCTTTTAAGCAGAGTCCTTTTGATACCGTGTTTTCAAGCCTTTTGTAGACTAGGTGGTGTGATGGGATGAATTTTTCATTAAGTATTATATTGTGAATGGTGTTGTAGATTTTTTCTAGGCTTTCCTCTGTTCCTTTTCTTGTTGATGCAGATAAGATGTCATTTTTAAAGTTTGTCTCAATGTGATTGGCTAGTCTTTCAAACTTGTCATCCTCTCGTGATTTTTTATTGATTTCAAGTGATCTTTTTCTTATAAAAGAACTTGGGTCGTAGGGCTTGTATTCTAGTATTATGCCCTTGTATTTTTGCTGAGACTTAAAATCCATCTGATCATGTCCGAGTATTTCACGTCCATAGACAATATCATCAACATTTGGCTTGTTGGTTTCAAATGAGTACTTTCTATATAAGGTACGCATAGATTTCGCGTCTAGGTTCTGCTTAATTGCGTAATGTATAGGAAATATGTTTTTTACTGCGTTGTTGTAGTTGTGTGCGTAACGGCTATTAACAAGTTGGCAAGCTGCTTTAGAGCCATTGATTTCTTTATACTCTTTTAAACCAGTCTTTTTTCTTATTGTTTCTATGGCTTGGTTTATTTTTTCTAGATCGGAGTATACAGGTATAATGTAAGGCTTGTATTTTACATGAATTACATCATCGGTAGATTTTGTGTCTTCTGGTAGTCGGGTGTCTCTTTTTTTGAGTTGTCCTGCAAAAAGGCAATGTCCTTTTGTTATGTCTACACCAAAAATCTCCTTCATATTGTTTTGCTGAATTGGTTCAAAAGATCCTGTGACAAGTATTTCCGAAGCCCTGCGACCTGTTACAGCGGCCAAAGCTGCGAATAGTTCGAATTCATCAAATTTGTCTTGGTTATCCAAAATCGCTTGAGCGGTTCCTATGATTGAATTTATGTCGATGGTTTTCTGTTTTGTTAGTCTAGTCTCATCGTTTTGTGCGATTTTATTGTTTAGTTCTATGGTTTGTTGTTTAGTTAACTGTGTATACCTCAAGGCAGGGTGTCTATAGTTAAGTTTAGTTAGAAAAATTTCGATAAATGGACCGGAAAAATGTTCGGTGATGAATCTATATTGAGGACTATTTGTGCCCTTTTTTATGTGAGATTCTAGCGTGGATAATTGTTGGAATGAGAAAGTTTTAAGTATTTGGGTTTCTTTAGGAAATTTTTTCGATAGAATTATTAAGTCATGAGTGAACTTGGGGTCGATGACGTTAAGGTTTTTTATTTTTGCTGCAATGTTTGTTAATTCTTTTCGGCAAGTTGCTAGTTCGTAAGTCTCTATTAACAAGTTTCTATGGTAGTAGGCGAAGTTGTGTAGTTTCTTGATCCATATTTTATGCTTTTCTTTTGAGTATGGTTTAGGTAGGAATTCATCATCAATAGCTATGATACCATCTATAAAAGTGTTTTTTAGTTTACTAGCTCTACCTCTAATTATGTTTTTTTTGGGTTTTGATTTTTTTGGATTCTTCCAAATAGAAGCCACTTTGTTTTTTTTATAGACAATGTAATTTAAGTTTATTGAGAAGCTTTGGGCTTGTTTAGGTAGAACTTTATGTTCTTTTAGAACCCTCATTATGTCCGCTTTATCATTTTTGCACTGAATTTTTATATTATCGTCTATTAATAAGTACATACATATTCCTTTCAGTAGAATGTAAATTACTTATCGGATAAAAATATACTACGATTAACATGGAATAAAGTCAATAGGTGTAATAAGTAATTGTATAGTCTAAAAATGCTACATAATAATGATCAAAAATTTTACACTGTTAAAATTATAAACACTTGTAAATATTAGTATGGTATGGAAAAATAAATCATAGTTGACATGTATATCATAAAGTTTATAATCGCCGTCACGTCATAATTATTGCAATAAGAAAATGGAGGCAAGGTGACGATGGTTCCTAATTTTAATTCTGATGGGCTTTTGCCTCCAGGTGAGTATGAAGTGACGTTGGCTGGATTAAGGGGGTCGATACTAGTGAATGGTGACGGGACGTCTCCAACTTGGGATCGGGAGTGGCGTTCTAAACTAGTTGATAACGTTGGTATACTCGCGGCTCAGTTAAGGTCTGTGGGGTTTCCTGTGCTTTATATAGACGGGTCTTTTGTTGAGAATAAGGATCATCCTAATGACGTCGATTGCTATTTCGATTGTTTTGAGCCGGATGATTTTATTCGTCTTGCTAGTGGAGAGTTGTTGGATTCTTTGAATTTAATTGATCCTTATAAGGTGTGGACCTGGCGGAATGAGGATAGACGTCCTTATCCTGGTTATGCAAAGAAACAATTGCCTATGTGGCATAAATATCGTGTAGAAATTTATCCTAATACTGGGAGACCTAGCGGTATTCATGATGGTAAGGGTAAGTCACTAAGGTTTGATCAAGCCTTTAGGTTATCTAGATTCGAAGATAAGCCTAAGGGAGTCATCAAGCTAATTAGTTAAATATATACATTAAAAGATGGAAAAACATGAACCCGTCAGTGGAGTAAGGAAGGAATGATTAAGAATGAAAAAGAATATAGGAAAGCGAGGGAGCGACTCAGTGATGAGAGAGAAGCTATTAATGTAACGCGTTCAGAACTAAGAGGAAGTGGTTTGGATGAAAAACAAATCAAAAATGTGATGGACCCTATGATAACATTTCACAAGCAGCTTGAAGACGAAGTACATACTTATGAAAAAATTATGAGAGGTGATATTGATGCTATAAATAATTTTGCTGGTATTGGTCGATCCTTGATTGCTATGCGTATAGCATCGGGTAAGTCTCAAGCGGATTTGGCGTCATCTCTTGGAATAGATCAAGCTAATGTATCTCGGTATGAAAGAAACGAGTATTATGGTGCTAAGCAGGACCTTATAGACAAGGTAATTAAAGCTCTTGGTTATAGGGCTATAACTAAATTTGAAAAAGTAGCATAAGTAATAATATGCTTATGGTTTGCGGGCTTCCTTTTTGGTAAGATAGGGAGTCTTTTTTTGTTACTATTAACGGGGGATTTTTTGATATGTTCCTGAGTTTTGATGGGAAAAAAATATATGAGTACATGAAGGGAACACCTGCGAAGTATGAGATACGTGATAACAAGATATATGAGTACATGAAGGGAACGCCTGCGAAGTATGAGATACGTGATAACAAGATATATGAGTACATGAAGGGAACGCCTGCGAAGTATGAGATAAAATGAAAGATAAAATATAGATGTGTTTTTTAGGTGTTGTTGTACTAGCACTTGTGCATGTTTTATATCTAAAACACGCATCGATCAAAACCCATACTATAAAAGGGAAATACAACACATTCAAAAATCACTATCAAACACAAACTTATCAAACACAAACTTATCAAACACAAACTTATCAAACACAAACTTATCAAACACAAACTTATCAAACACAAACTTATCAAAACCCTATCTATAAGCGAAGAATAAAAGTCTAACATATTTTAAAATAACACAAGAACAAAACAAAAACCGCACAAAACCAA
>JBNKNM010000037.1:0-36125 GCA_050293845.1 Pseudobacteriovorax sp.
AATTGGCTCTACGAAGGATGGGTCGTGAATACATCAACTGGAGAAGTGGTTTCTACGGGAACGTTTTCATCCCCTTCAGGTGCTGATAGCGATGGCGCTGGGGTAACGGCCGGACCTAATGCTGCTCCACCATTTCCTGGTCAAGACTACATCAATCCTGCGAAAATTCTTAACGATGGGTCACACATGATGGTAATATCTGTAGAACCAAGTCCGGATTTTGATCCTAAACCCTTCACTCTAAAACCTCTCGGTAAGCTAGTACCTGAAGGTGCGGCAGTCACAACGACTATTAATCTAGATAATATATCAAACGAGAATGACATCTGGATTAAGGTAAAGTTATAATTCGCGAAGGCCTCTCACCAAAGCTAGCGGACAACGGATAGGTAAAAGCGCTGCATACAAATCCTGCTGTTGGTGAAATTACTGCTCCGGTTACAAGTTCTATCGGTATTTATTTTACCGACGGAATAGATTCCAAGAGTGTTGATTCAAACAGCTTTATTGTCCGTGGGGTCGGAGCCCAGAAGACAAAAGGAACTTGGGGCTGGTTATATACCACCCTAACGTTCACTCCTTCTCAAGCATTTTATACAAATAGAATCTACGAAGTTGTTCTCAAAAAAAGATCTCATCCATGATGAGATACTCACCTACAAGGATACTACCTACCTAAAAGGCAAAACTATGATTCCCTCTCTAGAGATCGCCGTTGATCAAAAAGGCATTAAGGAAAGGAGTCCTTTAACCTATCGGATACTTTTAAAAACGATTTTAGGGTTTCGCCCTGCTGAAGCACATAAGATGAAAAAAGAAGCGTTCTTCAGAACTTTTTCCTCAGAGGCTAAGATTAAAGGGCTGAGTGCCTTCATCGAGAAACGAGAGCTAATATTTAATTAGATTTCGAGCTCTGGTATATCTGTATACCTCACTGCTCTACCGTAGCAATGAATGTCCATGTGGAGTTGATATCTCAGGCCTGTTGATGAGAATCGACACATTTTGTTCATAATGGATCAGGCAGGCTGCCACTCAAAATCATCTCAACTAAAACATCCAAAAACATCAACCCTTCTTGATTTACCACATACAGCCCTGAGCTAAATCCCGTTGAAAGACTATGGTTCTGGATCAAAGAAAACTACTTGTCAAATGTAGTCATCAACCATGAACAAAATTTGATGGATATGGGCTATCAAGCTTGGAATCAACTTAGCAAAGGGAGGTAAGATTATCTGTACAGGGACTACATAGCGTTCATGAACTTTCTGTAATCCGCAGAATACTCCAATAGAGGTAGTAAGGAGGGAGCAAGGTCGTTGACCAGATCTTCTATAATGTCTTGTCTTTGCCTCAACTTTAGATCCCCTCTTCTGGACCACTATTTTAGATCAATTTACTCAGGTTCTTTCGCCATAACTTGGGTAAATACCATGTCTTTTTCTGCCTTCACGTGACAACCTACACAGACATTTTTTTCAATGCCGGCATCACCGATTCCGTCAGCTATAACACCTGAGTTTAGAATTTCGTACCAGTACCAGCTTGCACCACCAGCCTCATCTGTGGTCTTCAAATATACCGCATATCCAGCTATGCTATCGTCTGCGTATATCTCTTTGACCCCAGCTGCACCAATTGGATATAATTCCGCTTCATTAGTTGAGAGTAAATCGTTTGAACAAATCCGATTCCTTCCATGTGGCGACGATGGTCGGGCTGCATGGGGCTCAGCTTCGCAATTCCATTCTAAATAGTAGCCATTCGTGATCCAAGCCAGCATCGCATCTGCACCTTGCGGTGGCACCATTTTCATTTGATCAAGGTTTATATCATCTCCAGTGGCAGCGCTATCATCTGTACTTTTATCATCAGCATCCTGACTTGCATTGGTTTGCATTGGTTGCTTGTTATCACTATCTGAATTACCACAACCTACTAAAAAATTAAGACACAGAATGAATAAGGAAAATTTCATGCGTTCGTCCTATCTCATAAAAATTAATGATTCATATTATCTCTTGTGCATTCGTTCAGAATATCGGGAAGGCTACAGCTGATTGAAAATAATTCACAACATAGACTACGTCACTTTTCCAAATCGAAAAACCTAAAGTAATCCACGTAAAGCGATATTCACTTTCCAAAAAATCTCTCACATCCATATTTGTATGGATGAGCACGCCTTTATGTACAGCTATTAAGTGCTTTAGCGTTATTTTTTTAAGATGGCGTAGGAAATCCAAATTTGAATTAGTTTCAACGTGATCTAGCGTTTTTAAGATCAATATCCCATTGAACTAAGCTATGCCCTTTGGCAGAACTGATGATTTTCAGAAAGCACCTCCTTTAGGTGGGTGGGTTCACTGCAGGTAGGGTTTGATAAGATTCCAACCATCAAAGCGAGCATCAAGGGTTTTCAATACAATAAATACCCCTCCTATTTTACGGTCTAAAAAAATAACCTCTCGGGGGGGAGGACGCATTTTGAAAGTCAGGGCATACTCAGTGGCCTTTTTGGTGATTCTGGACGGTAAGTCACTATGACCCCATCGATAGTAATCATTGCCATCTAATAGCGAAAGGTTGACGCGAGGGTCATGGACATCGAGCCAAGGTTCAATGACGAGCTGGGTGATATCCATGAAGCAGTCCTTTAATTTCTCAGAGTCATCCTCCCTTAAAAAACCTAGTTTCAGAGCTGCATCAATAACAAGACTGCGTTCGTTATGAAAAGCCCCTTGCAGGAGTTTGCGATATAGTTTAACGAACGTCTTTGAAAACCGACGTAGGGCGCCAAAATCAAGTAGAATAATTTCACTTTCGCCCTTTTCGTTGATACGGACCTTATAGTTGCCAAAGTGAGGATCAGTTTGCACCTGATGAAATACAAACAGTTCATCTAGAAAAAGTTTAGCAAAAGCATAACCGATTTGAGCTCTTTGCTGTTCGTTGAGCTGTAGGACTTCAGGGCTATCTAGGTTAACCCCCGGTTCGTAAGATGTAGTCAGTACCTTATTACCGGAAAACTCAGGGTAAGTTTTCGGAACAATGTAGCGATGGTCCTTAGCTAGAAGCTCAGCCATTAAGTTTGTAGCTTTCAGCTCCCGAGAGTAATCGACTTCATAGCGTAGCATGAGGCCAATTTCCTTAAGCATATCTTCGAACCCTTTGTTGTTCTTAGGAATGATTTTCATCATACTAAGAATCGAACGCAGAGTTTTAATATCATTATCGATCGCTTGAGAAACACCGGGATATTGAACCTTGATACAAACTATTTCCCCTGTTGCTTTTATGGTGGCTAAATGAACCTGCCCCATGGAGGCAGCAGCCAGTGCCTCAGTTTGTATGTCTAATTTTCCCAGGACCTCTGGACCCAGACGTTGGCGAAAAATGGGTTCAATGGCTTCCCAGGCTAGAGGGGGGCTATCTTCTTGCAAAGACTTAAGGGCCTGGGCCACTTCTTTTGGGAAAAAGTGCTCACCATACAACGCCAGCATTTGGCCGACTTTCATCAAGCTGCCTTTTAGCTGTCCCAATTCTTCGGCGAGCAGCTTCGCCTGCTGCTCCAATATAATTTTGAGTCCAGCTTTTCTGATATCTTTATCAGAAAAGGCATTTTGTAAGGTCCCTTTAGCCAGCGATGCTGAGGACTTGATAGCAACTTTGGTTAGCGATAGACTGCGGTCAAAGAAGCTAGATTTGATTTTTTTAAGTTTTTTTTTTCCATGAGGCTATGGGCTCTTATTTAAAGAAGTGCTAGTTATTTATAGAGTGGCAAAAATCTAATGAAATAGAACTAAGAATATTTTGACCCCCAAGAGACAGGGAGTCAAGTATCCCTACTATCATAAGAATATGGCGATGTTAGAAACCATCTGGTAGCCTTTTTCTTGCAACTAACATTTATGTAACAATGGACTTATGTGAAGTTTTCTTAAAAATATATAAATATTAGACAGTTATCAATGAGTGGCGCTGTAAATCGCTGCTTAAGCTTGTTTTGAACAGTTTAAATTATCTACTAAGATTAGAATAAATAATTCGAATTCTAAGATAAGGGGTGCTACTTAAATTCAATGACTCCTTCGAGTTATTTTGATCCCCTCTATGGCCAGGTCAGCTAGGGCGTGCTGCCTGGCCTATGGATGCGTCATAATTGATTAAAATTACTTTAATCCCAGACCTAAATTAAATCGTGACTCGCAAAATTCTTCCTAAAATCCTTGGCAACTATGAGTGCGAGGCCTTGATTCGAGTGCAAAATTGAGGAGTTGGAACTAATCTCCGTACAATTTATTGGTAGCATTGTTTTTTTCAGCTAAAGTCTCCTTTCTTTAGGGTATTGATGCGAGGAAATAATAATAGACTATGATTGATGCAACCCTACCTTTTGCCATAAAACTAGTGGATATCCCTGCAGAGAAAATTGACGAGATCGTGGAACATCTTAATCAGGAGATTCAGCGCGATTACATGAGCCGGAAAGCTAATCGAGGACGCCGCCTGTTTCCACAAGCTGTTCGGTCCATAGAGCTTGTGGGTGAAGAAGGGACTGCTGTAATAACGGAAGGAGAGGAAATGGTACATATCACGTTTTCTCTTCCAGTTTTTGACTTAGCTGGGGGTTACAGCTCCATCCGTTGTAGCTGCCAACAAGACGCCATTCAACTCGAGTTAATCCGCTGTCATCATATGTGGTTAACTCAATATGCCCTCCAGCAAGCATTGCTCCAGCAGAAGAACCAACTGAACCCAAGTGCTCCCACGGACCATCTGTTTGCAAGTCTCGACTCACTAGTAAGTGAGAGTCATCATCAAATGCCACCCGGCCAGCAACGATGCTGCTTCCTGTTTAAATACGATGGTAGCATCAGCCCCCTAGTGCAGAAGTGGACTCAAGAGGGGGGCTGGAGTGCGGGGCGCAGCATTAGCTGGCGTGAGTTTTTAAACAGCAAAGAGTTATGGTTGACTCAGCCTTATAGCGGGCTTGCCGGATTGGTGGACACCCAAGGGCAATTGAGTGACTTACTGGCTGCCTTACGAGTTCTAGCTCCTTTAAACTGTCTGCAGAGCGACAAGATTGATAACAAAACTGTTAAGGTCGAAATAAAAGAGCAACCGGTAATTTTACGCGGTCAGTTGGAAGAAGAGGGGATTACTATCATCCCTCAGTTTAGCGATAAAATTAACATCAAAATAGTTACTGCAGAAGGATTTGTAGGCTGGGCGGAAGCGGGTCAGGTGATCTATTTTTTTCAACCCGATAAAAAGCTTTATGAGTTCTACCATCATCTGCTAAAACAACCGACGACTATTCCAAGTTCTGATCAAGATAGGCTCATACAATACTTATCCCAGTTGAGTAATAAGGTGGTACTGTCTTTAGATACCATAACTACTGAGGTCACTGCGGAAGAAAAAATCTACCTGCGTTTAACCCCCTTAGACTCTGGTGCTGTGAAAGGAGAACTCTGGGTGAAACCTTCACCTACAGGCTCCTACTTTGCTCCAGGGGAAGGAGTCGAGACGGTTCTAGATTTTTCGCAGCCTCAGCAAGCAAAGAAAGTCATAAGGGATCTATGGCGCGAACGAGATCTGGCAAGTCAAGTCATTGATGAATTGGACCTTGGTCGCTTTATAAAAGCGCCTGGTATGATATGGCTTCCAAGAGAACAAGAAGTTCTTGAAATTTTGCAAGAATTAGAACAGCCCAGGATTAAAAAACTCGTTATCGTCGAATGGCCTGAGTATCTAGGGGATCAATGGCGCAGGCAACATGAGGTTACGGGTGAACTACAAAGCCAACCCATATCATTAAGTATCGGTGGAGAAAAAGATTGGTTTGCTGTTGCCGGAGAGGTTGAGTACAGTGGTCAGAGTTTGTCTCTACAAGAATTACTGGCAGCCTTAAGACAGGGTAGAAAATATATCCAATTGAAGTCCGGGCAATGGACACGCATTACCGAAGCTTTTTCCGCAAGATTAGAAAAACTATCTTCTGTACTTGATACTGACGATGATGGATTATATGCGCATCCTAGCGCTTGTGAGTTCCTTGACGAGGGAAAACATGAAGATAATATAATCATTTCCCAGGCATCAAAGGAATGGTGGGCATTAAAGCGTAAAATTTCCCATACGGTTGCCATGGACGATACGATTCCTGATGGGATTAACGCTACATTGCGGCCTTACCAGATTGAGGGTGTAAGATGGCTTAACCGTCTGGTAACCTGGGAGCTGGGAGCGTGCCTCGCTGATGATATGGGGCTCGGAAAAACTTTACAAACTATATCTGTCCTATTAAAGCAAGCTACAAAAGGACCATCTTTAGTTATAGCTCCTCTCTCTGTTGTGAGTAACTGGCAAAGTGAAATCAAAAGATTTTGTCCTCAATTGCAACCGATTTCCTTTCGCGAGCACCGACAAATGAATCTAGAGAAATTGAAGGCGCATGATATTTTAATTGTCGGTTATGGCCTGATTTGGAGAGAGTTAGATGCTTTGCTTAAGGTTTCTTGGAATATGATTGTTCTCGATGAAGCTCAGAATATAAAAAATGCACGCAGTAAAACAGCAAAGGCTGCGCAGCAACTACAGGCTAGAAGCAAAGTAGCTCTCTCAGGAACTCCCATCGAAAACCACTTGGGTGATCTTTGGAGTCTTTTTAGGACCATCAACCCAAGTTTGCTAGGAACTTGGGATAGGTTTAAGCGAGTTTATGGATTTCCTATTTCTCGTGACGATAATGATAGTGCGAAAACAAGACTTACTAGCCGTATTGCACCGTTTATATTGAGACGACTTAAAAATGATCACCTAAAGGAACTACCGCCAAAAACAGAGATTAATTTACAAGTAGATATGAGCGAATCGGAGATGGATGTGTATCAAACTATTCGCTTACAGGCTATGGATAAACTTACTGAGAATGATAGCTCTGAGGGTGATCAAAACCAGCGGCTACAGATCTTGTCGGCCTTAACCCGTATGCGGCAAGCAGCTAGTCACCCGGCTTTGATTTTAGATCAATGGCAGCAATCTTCCTCGAAACTTGAGGTCTTCTCTAACTTGGCTGAACAAGTTGTAGCCAACGGTCATAAGGCTCTTGTGTTTAGCCAGTTTACCAAACATTTAGCTTTAGTACGACACCGACTGGAAGATTATGGCTACTCCTATGCTTACCTCGATGGGAGTACTTCAGGTGTAATGCGACAGATGCAGATCGATCAATTTCAGAAAGGGAATAAAAGCTTCTTTCTTATCTCGTTAAAGGCAGGAGGAACTGGAATTACTTTGACAGAAGCCGACATTGTGATTCATATGGACCCTTGGTGGAATCCAGCCATTGAGGATCAAGCAACAGACCGAGCTTACCGTATGGGACAAAAGAAGCCTGTTACAGTCTATCGCCTAATTTGCAAGAACACTGTTGAAGAACTCATTGTTAGTCTTCATGACCAGAAACGAAATCTTGCCTCTAGCATACTCAGTAATGCTAATACTATGGCTTCATTAGACCTGCAGCATTTGCGGCAAATGATTATTAATCCAGGTTCTGGATACGATCTCCAGTAATAATTTTTGAAAAAAAAGTGTCGATCGCCTTTTGGGTATCGGGACGCATAAACTCAATGTTACCTTGGTTATCGATCGTCACAGTTCCAAAATAAGGGGTTTGCTCGGTTAGATTAAAAGCATAACGCATACTATGGCAAACGCAGTGATCTTGATCTTGCTCATAGCAAATGGTTTCTGTAGCCCATTTTTGATATCGCAGAAATGCAACTTCTGCCAGTTCTATTCCTTTTATATTTTTACAAATCGTGCCATGTACGTAACTTGGGTGAGTTTTTTGATGCACTACCCTGGGATTGCTAATTTGAAAAAAACTAACTAGTGCTGAATGATATTTTCCAGACTGTTCATTTACTACTAACCAGCTCAACGGAGCCAAAGGACCAGGGTAAGCGTTGCCATGCTGGGAATCAAAACTTAGGGCTAACGCCTGCTGTTTGAAAAAAGCCATACATAACCACCAAGACATAACCACAAGCCCTGTCGTAGCACCATATAGCTGTGGAGAACTACCGACTTTTAACGCTTTGCGGATCAGAAAATAGCCGCTAAAAGTGATTAACCAAAAAATAGGATCGATAATGAACATAAGAGGCCATGAAAATCTTTCTAAACTTAGTGGGTAAAAAAACATCACACCGTAGCTGGTGAGATAATCCAATAAAAAATGCCCCACTACAATCTGAACTAACAGGAATATCAGGGTCCTTCTGGTTTTCATCATGTGCAGGGATTCACGCCAAAAAAGAAGTAAAAAAATCCAAGCTAGGCTTATCATGAAAGGTAAGCCCAAAAAAGAGTGGGTAAATCCACGATGGTGAAAATGATAGAAAGTCTTGCCAAAAAAATTAAGAAGAAAATCAATATCAGGAATGTTGACAAGAATAGCTGATGCCATAGTAGCTCTGAGGGGATTTTTCTTTAATAAGTTTGGCTCGACAGCGGCTGTCGTCGCTACTGCTACTAAAGCGTGAGCTAAGTTATCCATGCACTTCCTTCATGCTGAAAACTTTAATGATAAAGGTGGCTTCATTAACTCCCGGCACTTTTTTCCTAGGACCTAACCCAGGTAAAAATAGCGCATTTTGTCTGCGCCATCCCACAAGCCAGAAAGCCCTATCAAGGGATTGATGTAGCATACCATACCCCTAACCTGGATCAAATAGCTACTAGAGATGGCTTAGTATGCCTATAGAGGCTTGCATATCACCATACAAAATTTTGGCTGATCTACTATGCTTGCTTTCAATTATGGAAAAACTTTCAGGGTATTATGTAAGTTTTTACCTAGTGTCAAAATTTGTTGTCGGAGGATCAGATGGATATTCAGTCTGTCGATAAAGATAGCGGTTTGCAAAAACTAGGAAGCCTTTTGATCAGTCCTCTTTTTAGCTAAATGCCGTTTTTGTTCTATGGCTTTGTCATAGTTAGAGTTGTATTTTAAAGCTCTATCAATCATACTTTCCGCTTTTGAAAAATTCTGAGCTTTTTTGTAGGCTAAACCTAAGTTTGTATAAACAACTGCCTTAAGGTTATTAGTCTTAAGGGCTTTAAGAGCCGTTTTATAAAGATTAATAGCCTCATCATAGCGTTGATTTTTCACGGAAAATATTGCAGCATTATTGAAATAACCAGCCGCTTCTTCTTCTGATGCACTCTGCTTAAATAATTCTAATGCTTCTTCAACGTGCCCCTGCGCTAGCTTAATTTTTCCGATTCCGCAATTAGCTTGATCTTCATGCATCGAACCAGAGTCATGAGCGTCTTGATAATAACCCATGGCTTTATCCAAATCTCCTGACCCATAAAACGCATCGCCTAACATTAACAGTCTCTCCCCACTCAGAGGGCTGAGAGTATTTGCCGATTCGAGCAGTCGTTGGGCCTCTTCCCACCTCTGAGTCTTCATCATCACCCGTGACAACAAGTTATTGGCACGCATGTTATTGGGGTCTTTATTCATCAAGTCCAACGCAATGTCTTCTGCTTTATTATACCTGCTTTGTCGCATCATTAAATTTCCATATTCCAACTGCACACTTTGATCATGACCAAATTTCTGATAGGCTTTTTCCACTTCTTGGTCAACTTTTTCTTGAGTATATTCAACATCACCAGTGGCGATGTCTCTCATTAGCTTGCGGAAGCTATTAGACTTTAGGCCGCTGCGAACCATATCAATTGCTGTTGCTAGATTTATAGTGGCTTCAGCTGTGCTAACAATCTTATGAATCCCAGCATCACTTGCAAATGCGATCATAGAAGGTATTATCTGCTCAACAACCAGAATTCTAATAATTCCAGAATGTGAATTTGGCCATGAATGATGCATTCGCTTAGCCTGAGTAGGATCTGTAGCTGACCATTCGTGTATCAATACAGAAGACCCGAAGCTAGCAAGAGCTGGGAAAACATCTTGAAGTGAACTAACAAAGTCGACATGATAGTCCATCATCACCAGAGATTTCTTCAAGTTTTGCCGGTTAAAGTTCTGGGGTGCTAAGAAAAGTATTTTTTTGTCGTTCAATTCAATTCCTCTTAATGCTAACTACCCTGGATGCAATGAAGTGCATTGTCCGCATCCATTTGCATTCCATGATATCAAGGCTTTTGGGGAAATTTTCAAGCTGAACTTTTAGATCCCTGTAAATCCATTATATACCCCAAGCCTCAGGTTTTCACCCCGGTTAAGAAATTTATCCTCATCATTGGGCATGTTATTTTAGAAAAAAACAAGATCTGACTAACGAAAATATTTATCATAGACATCAAGATCCTTTAAATCTTCATAACTTGCCTTTGACTTCTTCGCCTTTGGGGCAATATCGAAGGCTTTTTTAGTGCTGATAGCCTGTATAAGCTCAGAAGAATTCATCTCATTTGGGGGAATTTTACGAATGATCTCGTATAGCTCTGGATCTTCACCTTTGATATCCAGTTTTAAATTTTCAATAGCCCTCCGTTCCAATTCTAGCAACTCTGCCGCTAGCTTGGGATCAGTGCTTGTTTCTTCGATAATGTCCTCTTTCTTAATAATTGTATCCCTAAAAATTTCAGCAACCTTTTGCTTCGTGGTTGGTTTCACCATAAGGACCTTTTTTTGCCGACTAGAGCTTTTGTCATCAGTATCTTCAGGAAGTCCTGCACTCTCTGTTACTGACGGCACCTCTACGCTAAACCCTGCAGGTACTATTACAGACTTTTTTTGTTTACGCCCCCGAGGCATCACCGATACCTTACCCCGTATGACTGAAATTTCTGAGGCCCCTGATTTCCCTCTTGCCGTAACGTAAAAATCGGTTCCTCGCACTCCCATTACCATAGAAGATGATCTCACCTTCATACCAGCACGATCCCCTCCTTTTAAAATGAGGCCTCTAATCTTTCCAAAGAGCATATCAAAAATTGGTTTTTTTATGCCTGACTCTCCTTCTAGCTTAACTTCGTAAGAGGTATTTGCGGATAGAGTGATTTGGTCGCCATTTTGATAGATTAATTTCACCTTAGATCTATCACCTGTTTGAATTCGTTCATAAGGCTTAAGTTTGCTACCTTTTTTCGGTTTTCTTACCTGGTAGTATATATCATTAAATTTTGCAAACGGTCCCTTCCCTGTCTTAGTTTTTGCCGGATTCACAAATAAATGCACCTTACCATAGTACTTTACGATGCGAGCTGTATGGCGTTTTTCAGCGGATACAGCCAAGGTAGCTAAATGAACAAGAAATAATATAAGGCCGTATTTTTTCACTCTTGGAGTCCCTTTTTATTATATTTCAATACAAAGCAGAAATTATCTGCTAAACTTAAAAGGAATTTATGGTTATTGAACTTCACTATCAGTTTTAGTTTAGCCCATTTTTACTTAGGATGGAAAAGTGAATTGGGAGGATCTTTTGTACTCTTTGTTAATAGCTGCCTTTCTTATTTCTACTGTATCTATGGCAGAAATAAAATATGAATATCCAGAACTGCTAGTTTCACCTCAAGCATCAGCAAGTTTGAAGCGATTTGCTAAGGAGGAAAAAGAGGAAGCTTGGACCATACATATTTGGTCGCAATTTCCTGCCGTCATCAATCTCTGGTCAGGTTTTCGCGCATTTTCTGAAAAACATGCAGATCCAGACAAAGAACAACAAATTCACAATGCTGGCCTGGCCAGTGCCTCCCTCAGTGGTGGTTGGTTGGCATTAACTGTGGGACTATCCCAAGCATACTCACCTTACAAAAAAGATTACCTTAAGATTCGGAAGCTGCCCGATAAAACTAAACGACAGCAGCTTGTTAAGGAACGATTAGCTGAAGAAGCTCTGTATAGCGCCTACAGTTTCGGTCTTAAGTTAAAGTATGCAGGAGCTATCATTAATTTTGCAGCTGCCATGGCTGTAGCTGGGAATAGTGAGGATGATATTACTGGAGTTCAAGCTGGTGTCGCTGCTCTAAGCTCCTTTTTGCCAATTCTATTCCCCTACACTTGGATCGGCAATTACAAGCAGCACCAAACCTATAAGAAAAGAATCTATGGGCCTATTACCCAGCTAATTCCCACCATAAGAAATGATGGTCTTGGAACCCAGCTTAGTCTGACATGGTCGTTTTGATATTGTTTTGAAAGTGTTGAGCTGTAAATTTTGCCATGGCACGTGCTTTGTCTATGGCTTGATCTCGTGTTAAAGGTTGAACAGATCTACCTACCAAGAATTTATAAAGATCTAAAAACTCTTCGATAGAATAGGGGGAGATGGCTATCAGCTCCTTTAAAATACCAAGAGCTTGATAAGTGGCTATTTGCGGACCATCAGCAAGCTTGGTTAGAAACTTAAACCCTGAAATGAAAGGCTTTGCCACTCCATCTTTTAGCTCTAATTTATATTCTGACTCTCTAGCAACACCATGATCTAACAAATAAACAACCAACCCCGCACAACTTGGCCTATCTACAGCCAGTCCCTCCTCACTGACACAATAACGACTCAAGCGATAAAAATCATCGTCGATCCAGCTGGGAGAATGGGTGGCATCAAGCACTAACTTTTTGGCAATTTGAGTTGCCGAATATACATCTAAGTCAAGAATATCTTTTGCATAAGCACTTTTGAAAACAGTGAGGAAAGCTCTCCCCTTTGCAGCTGTGCTTTGAGCCACTTCCAATGCCAAGGATAGTGCCGATTTGGAATCTAACTCAGCCTTCTGTAATACTTCAAAACTGGTTATAAAGCGTTTTGCAGCCCCTGAGCACCCTTTAGCTATCTCTTCTGCTATGCTGATAAGATAGTTTTTTGCAAGCTTTAGCGCGCTTTTGCTGGTCAGATAATTGAAAGCGGTTATATATTCACGAGCGACGGTACAGTCGATCGCTGCAGGCTCTGAATTTTCAGCCATCGCTGGGAATGTCCCTAAAACGAGAACACTGTATAAAATCATTCTCTTCATCGATTTGCACCTGAATATTTTAACCTGTTTTTTGATGATCGACAGCCAAAAACATGTCTTACAGGCATATATTGCCTGCCAGTTTTGCCGTGTTCTCATCCGATTTACAAATTAATTGGGAATTCTAGACACACGCTGGTAGGATTCGACCGTCATTGATCCACTTACAAAGAGGGAATTATGGACCAAAACTTTCTCGAACATCTGCAGCATGAAACTCAGAATTTGATCAGTGCGGGACTATTCAAAAAGGAACGGATTATTACTTCACCCCAAGAAGCCAAAATCACTTCTGAAGGAAAGTCTGTTATTAACCTCTGTGCTAATAATTACTTGGGACTAGCCAACCATCCGCGACTTATCGAATGTGCGCAGAAAGCCCTCCATAAATACGGTTTTGGGATGTCTTCTGTCCGTTTTATTTGTGGAACCCTAGATATTCATAAAGAGCTGGAAGAAAAAATTTCCAGGTTTCTAGGTATGGAAGACACTATCCTCTATAGCAGCTGCTTCGATGCAAATGGAGGGCTATTTGAAACTCTTCTTGGTCCGGAAGATGCCATCATTTCCGATAGCCTTAATCACGCTTCAATCATCGATGGGGTTCGCTTGTCCAAAGCAAAGCGATTTCGCTACCGTAATAATGATATGAACGACCTAGAGCAAAAGTTGCAGGAAGCTGAAGGTAGCCGTTTCAAATTGATTGCCACCGATGGTGTATTTTCCATGGATGGATTTATAGCAAACCTAAAAGCTATCTGTGATCTCGCTGATAAATACAATGCCATGGTCATGGTTGACGATTCTCATGCCGTCGGTTTTATAGGAAATAACGGTAAGGGTACTCATGAGTATTGCAATGTTTTAAACCGTATAGACATTATCACTGGAACTCTAGGAAAGGCACTTGGAGGTGCATCAGGAGGCTACACAGCAGCCCGTAAGGAAATCATTACTTGGTTAAGACAGAGGTCCCGCCCCTACTTATTCTCAAATACGCTAACTCCAGTCATTACTGCTACTTCTATCGAAGTATTAACCATGTTAGAGGAAGGCTCCGACCTACGGCAGCGATTGACGGAAAACAGCAAGCTTTTCCGCGATGAAATGACCAAATTGGGATTCAAGCTGCTACCTGGGGAGCACCCTATCATTCCTGTGATGCTGGGTGATGCAAAAACAGCTTCTGATATGGCTGATGCCCTGGTCAAAGAAGGAGTCTATGTTATTGGCTTTTCGTTTCCCGTTGTTCCTAAAGGGGAAGCCCGCATTAGAACACAGATGAGTGCAGCCCACAGTAAAGAAGATTTAAAACAAGCTATAGCTGCATTTGCCAAAGTTGGTAAAGCCATGGGAATTATCTAAAGGATTATAAAGTATGACTCAAATTATGAAAGCCCTGGTAAAACGCTATAAAAAGCCAGGCCTTTGGTTAGAAGAGGTTCCTCATCCACAAATGGGTCCCAATGATTTGCTCATTAAGATAAATAAAACAGCTATTTGCGGTACGGACCTTCACATTTATAACTGGGATACCTGGAGTCAGAAAACAATCCCCGTGCCTATGGTTACAGGTCATGAGTTTTGTGGAGAGATCTCTAAGGTAGGTGAACATGTAAAAGGTTTCCATAAAGGAGATCGCGTTTCCGGAGAAGGGCACATCACCTGCGGTCATTGTAGAAATTGTCGTGCGGGAACTAGACACCTTTGTCGAAACACCATTGGAGTTGGTGTCAATCGTCAGGGATGTTTTGCAGAATATTTGGTGATTCCTGCCATGAATGCATTTAAGATTCCTGACGATATTTCCGACGAAATCGCTTCTATTTTTGATCCTTACGGAAATGCTGTTCATACAGCCCTTTCCTTTGATCTTGTTGGAGAAGATGTCTTAATTACCGGTGCTGGCCCTATTGGTTCCATGGCTGCTGCTGTAGCCAGGCATGCAGGAGCTAGGCATATCGTCATCACAGATATCAATGATTATCGCCTTGATTTGGCTAAAAAATTGGGGGCCACCCGTACTGTTAATGTTTTGAAGGAAAGCTTGCGCGATGTAATGCGCGAGTTGAAAATGGATGAAGGTTTCGATGTCGGGCTAGAAATGTCTGGTAATGCACAAGCTTTTAACAGCATGCTGGAAGTTATGAATCATGGCAGCAAGGTTGCATTATTGGGAATCTTTCCAGACAATGTGGCTATTGACTGGAGCCTCATTGTCTTTAAGGGGCTGCTATTGAAAGGTATTTACGGTCGCGAAATGTTTGAAACCTGGTATAAAATGACTTCGATGCTACAAAGTGGCCTTGATATTTCGTCCATTATCACCCATCGCATACCCCTCCAAGACTTTCAAAAAGGTTTTGACATCATGAATGAGGGAAAGTCCGGAAAAGTCATACTGGACTGGAATTAAAGTCATTTTAAGAACCTGAGTTCAGGTTCTTAATCCGAAATTTTCACTGGATTCGGAACAAGAGCTCTCTTCATACCCCTCTGATTGCTGATTCAGCAGTCACTGACATCCCAAGTTGTTTGTGGGCAAGTTCATCAATAACCTTTAGCTTTTCAGCTACTAGTTCTTTTTGGGCTTCCCAAGCTCTTGCATCCATATCTTTCGAAAGTAAATAGGGATCTCCATAGTAAATAATAACCCGTGAAAACGGCTTAGGCACCCTAAATTTATCCCAAGATCTTAAGCTCCAGTAGCGATCGCCAATAGCTGCTAGCGGCAGTATTGGCGTCCCTGTATGGCATGCAATGGAAATAATGCCACTTTTAACTTGATGTACGGGCCCTCTGGGACCATCAACTGTGATGGCTGCCCCTTCTCCCGACCGGACTTTCCGAATCATGCTTTTTAAGGCCTCTTTGCCACCCCGAGAACTGCTGCCTCGGACGCTGCCAATCCCCAATTTTTTTCCCACATAAGCAATGATTTCACCATCAAACGAACGACTGACAAGAATATTCAGCCGTTTATTCTCATGGGATAGTACCCCAGCAAAACAATTCTGGTGCCAGCTTGCAATTGCATAGCCTTCACCATGCCCCATTTCCATAGCTTCCCTGAGCTTTTCAGGGTTATGGTGAATATAACGGTAACTTTTATGGAGCAACCAGCAAATGAAATAGGCCAACCAGCAGGAAGCCCGACGCTTTAGTGTCTTGATCAAAATATCCTCACACTGAGAGAGTTCAAATAGACTATGATTTTAACCCTGGACCAAGCTAGCAGGGTGTAACATGAAGGACAATGAAGAACAACCTGGATCGGAAAAATTGAAAAATAAGTTAATCATTTTAAGGAATGCGAAAAAGCTTCAGGTGCCAGATATGACGACCTTACTAAACAGCAGCGTACCAAGGTAGGTGAGGATTTCGGAAGGTTGGCATAACGCAGCAAACGAACTTTTCGGATTCCGGGAACAATCATTTTAGTTTGGGTCTATGCAGTGCCTTTTTTACTTACTGTAACCCTAGCCCCTAAGCTGTCACTAAAATGTCACAGATGAGTCAAGGATAACATGCAAAAACAAACTTAAAACTAAACTATATTAGATAGTTACCTTAGGTACACTGATTGCTCTTATTGTAACTGAATAATTGCAAGAGGTTTACGATGAAACATATATTCTTTTTTACTCCTATGATAATTGTCTCCATGATTACCCAATCTTGCGGTGTAGCCATCAGTAGCAGCAGTCATGAAGTTGTCTATGATGACTTTATAAGCTATGAAATTTACGAGGAGTCTCCTAGTGGAAGGCTTACATTCATCTTCAGCGATTGCATCAATTTAGATGACCCCTACGATGCTTCAGGATCAGTACATATAGATACCCCCTATATAGGAGAAGATCTGTACATTTCGTGGGAAAATCGCCGTGGTGCATTTAATTTATTTTTTGAAAGTGGATTTAGCGTGATTCACTCAACTTCATTTTCCACTGATTATTTTCGCAACGGCAATGAAGTCGATTTCCAGATAGAAACAGATTTCAGTGAATACAGAGTCGAGTTCTCCGGCCCTTTTTGCAATTAGTCTCCTTGCTCTTACCTCCTACTGGATACCGCAAATGGTTTTGCGGTATCTTTTTATACGATCCGCCAACGCCTCCGCTAACATGAACATCTTTTGCCACAATAATGCCGAGCATTGAAAACTTCATTCTGGAAAAGAACTAGACTACTTAAACTGCGAAAGCATTTGGTCTCTTCGTGGGAGAGCCTCAGTTTCCAAAAGCCTTTATTGATAATAATTATTATTATCATAATATTTATTTAAATCAAGCCCTTCCTGTAATCCTGGATGTTAAAAATAGCCTCTCGACTATATTGGCTATTTTTCCCCTAACATTGGCGGGTCTTAATCCGACAGAGTTCTGAGGAGGTCGTTATGGGAAGCTTTGATTCACAACAAAGAGAGCAATTTAATATTATCGTCGATTCCTACTTGAATTACGTGGCTCTTTACAAATTAGTAAACAACGGCTCCACCACAGGAATCACACCTTTTGATGTGTTCTACTGGAGGTTTACTTATTTTGTAAGGTATCAAGACCCGGAGAGAATTTCAGCTCTAGGCTACTAGAACTTGCAAGGTATGAACTGTGGGCATCACAATTCATACTCTAATGGATCTCTATCACCAGAATTAAAGGAGAAGAATTGAGCTTTTAGAAGATCGTATACTGACTTTTCAGATCCCGGTTACAAATCGGGATGTACCTTGTCAACTGGCCACTTAAAGTAGTCATTTTTCCTATTTGTCTGCAAAAGATTTTGCAACAACTTCTCTTCAAGAGATAAACTATCCGATTTGACTCCCAGCCACCGTTTAATGATCCGCAGTAAATTCATACTCCACTTCCTTATTTTCTAAAAAGGACGTGAATAATAACTAAAGCCATGAATTGTGACAAGCCCCAAGGTTAGCGAGCTTGATCAATAGTGATCTAGGACGCTAAAATGAAGACATAACCAGAATGAGGAGTTCCTAAATGAGTAAAATTATTGCCATAAGTATAAGCCTGTTTTTAACCATCTCTTGCACTAAAAAGAATAAGACTCCGGCTCCCTCAAGCCCAGCAACTCCCAGTAATCCACAGCTCCCCATGGACAGTGTTCACCAATCAACGAAATATAATGCAACCGAGGATGGAGCTATGTTTGAGAAAGAGCGGTTATCACCCATGGATAAAATGAAAATGAAAGAAATAGTTAACGAGAAAGAAAAATATCAATCACTACCCTTTGATAAGCCTAAAGCCATGGCAGTTTTTCTTGCCAACTGCTCTCGATGTCACGGTAATGATGGTAAGGGTAACGGGCCTGAGGCTAATGACCTTCCGATTGCTCCCACGAATCTGAAAGAATGGGACCTAAAATTTGGCAGCAGCCTACCTGATTTAGTCTATACGGTCAGCTACGGACGCAGTGATAACGAGATGCCGCGATTTAGAACGACCCTCTCGAAAGATCAGATTTGGCTTGTAGCTCGTTTAGTTGAGTCTTGGATTGCTGCGAAATAGCTCGCCTTGCATCATAAAAATCATGCAATAGTTGAGACCTGTCCACGGTCTCAATCATTTACTTCATACTCACCCACCCTGACTGAGTCAGTCTTTGAGACGTAAAGACCCTCCTGGCAATTGTCAGTTTTTGACCTATACCAGTATTGACAAGTTAGTGCGTTCATGGTTCCCTGCGTCCATTGCAATCTTAGGAGTATATATATGAAACAAATGGGGAAGTTTTCGCTAATTCTACTCGCTGTACTGACTTCAGGTGTAATAGGCGGCGTTTCTTACTTAAATGAAAATACCTCCCGCCAAGGGCTCATTCAAGTACCAGGCTTAAAAGATTCGGTGAATGTTGCATTTGATAAATGGGGTATTCCTCATATTGAAGCCGGTTCCATAGCCGATGCTTTCTATTCCCTTGGTTATGTGCACGCTCAGGATAGAATACTGCAAATGGAAATATTTCGCAGATTAGCCCAAGGGCGGCTATCAGAAATTATTGGTAACAAAACCGTCGAGCTAGATCGTTTTTTTCGCATATTAGGTATCAGTCGCTATAGCCAAAAAATAGCTGCTCAAACCGATCGAAATTCACAACATATAAAAGCTATTGAAGCTTATTTAGGCGGTGTCAATGCCTTTTTAGCTAGCGGCCGCATGCCCATAGAAAGCCACCTACTTCCTGAACTAGAGCCATTCACCCTTAAAGATGTTTATTCCATTGCTGGATATATGACCTATAGTTTTGACCGAGGTTTAAAAAACGATATTCTCAGGCTGAACCTTTCTCATCTGAGCCCTAGCCTACAAAAGGACTTATTTGGAGCAAAAATGACCGATCATCGAGAGGGACGCACCAACAAAAATTATCTTCAACTTCCTAAAATTGTTGACGAATATATGGATAAAATCGGACGGCTTGAAGGTAGCAACAGTATTGTCATATCAGGAAGTAAAACCAATTCTGGGTATCCTATTCTGGCAAATGATACACATATCAAATTCTCTAACCCCTCTGTTTGGTATGAAGCCGCTTTAAAAGCTCCCGGCATGGAAGTATATGGCCATTTTCTACCGCTTATTGGACTCCCTTTAATTGGGCATAATACAGATTACGGCTGGGCTATTACCATCTTTCATAACGAAGATATTGACCTCATACCTGAAACAGCAGGCAGCGAACCCCATACCATATTACGAGACGGTAAAAATATACCTCTAACAGCCCATAAAAACATTATCGAGCGCAAAGGCCATCCGCCTCTGGAAATGACATTTTACGATAGTATTTTCGGTCCCGAAGTTGGTCCCTTATTCCACCAAAAGCAGCCCATTACTATGCGTTGGAGTTTTCTTCAGCAAAATAGTAACTCTCTAGAGGGATTTTATAATTTAATATTTGCCGACGATATTCATAAAGCTCAGCAAGCTGTTTATGAAATAGATTCTCCATCACTTAATATTAGTTATGCCAACCGCAACGGTGATATTGGTTGGTGGACTACAGGAAAAATAAAAGCAGCCCATGACTCCTATGACAAATTCATTCCCAAGTCCCAACACCCCCAAAGTATTAACCCCAATAGGGGATATATTTTGTCAACTAACGATCAACCCACACCCGAGACTCTCGGGCATTTCGTCTATCCTCAGCGTAAAGAAAGGTTTGAACTCCTAGTTCAAAACAAAGAAAAAATGAGCCCCGAAGATATTATGGAGTTCCAACTTGATGATAAGATTGATTATCATTTTCCCATAATTCAAGCATTAGAATCAGCGCTAGACGAGTCTCAGTCTCACCAGCACATCAATCATAGTATTAGCGCTCTTAACATTCTAAAAGGCTGGAAAGGCCATCACCCCATAGATACAGTAGCACCTACAATCTTCTATCAATTTTGTTATGATTTGCTATATCTTGTCTTGCATGAACGTCTGGGAGAAGAATTTTTCCAAGATTATCTCAAAACAGAAAAAATCATCGACTTCCTGCTAAGGCTAATCAATCAACCCCATGGGGAGTGGTGGGATATCACGTCAACAAATCATCAGGAGAGCATGGATGAAACCATAGTTACAGCCTGGAGAACGTCATTGCTATACTTAGAATCCAGTTATGGTACAAATCCACAGGACTGGTATTGGGGTAAGGCTCATAAGCTATTTATAAAACACACATTTTCAGAAGTACCTTTAATCGGCTCCTTATATACAATCGGTCCCGTTGCTATTCGTGGGGGTAAGGAATCCCTTAATAATTTGAGTTTTCCTTTTAGTCCAGCACCATTTACCGCCACAGTCGGACCTGCCACTCGCATCATCATTGATTTCGACAATGCAATGAAATCACATGGGATTATTCCTACAGGGCAGTCCGAAAGAGCGCTAGACCCTCACTTCAAAGATCAGCTAGACCTGTATATTCAAGGACAATACCGGCTTCAACTCCTACGTCTTGACGCTAATGAAAGCAAAACCTTGGTATTGACTCCCTCTAAAAAAGCTTCTTAGGAAAATCTAACCTGGGTCGAACACCCATCTTCAGGGTGTTCCATAATTCCCATCATAAACAATATACTTTTGCACCGTGATTAACTAATTAGCTTGAGCGAATTGACTTCGGAGAGAGCAACTTGTAGGAAATTAATAGGGGCTTTTTTGCGGGATCTGAGTCATTCATTAGAAATAGGTGATAATTTCGCATCCGTTTTTTTGGGAAGAGATATGGAAGTTTATGCTACAGCAAATAAAATAACACATAAAGCAGAGGACGAGATGTTAGCCATCGATCCTAAAGACGAATTTGCAGCACTTAGCCAATACCTCAAACAAGTTGAAAATAGCCAAGAAGAATACAGCAGCTTTATACCTAGCGGCACTCTTCCTTTTTCTTAATAACGTTCGAATATTCCAACAAACAATGATCTTGCATCGTAGGTACCTGTTCCATCGCCTGAGGGACAGCTACCTCCTTGATTTGACTCACAAACAATGATTGCAAAAGCCTTACGATCAAAACTAGGAATCATAAAAGCAGTATACCCTTTCCCAGCAATAGAGACAGTTCCTGTCATGAAACCTAAAGCTTGCGCTGTGATACCTGTCGTAAAGCTAAGCTCCGCCCCGGTCACCTCTTCTTGCCGTAATGCTCCTGTAAGTGAAACTTTTGAATCGACATAACTCAATTCTAGCTGATCTCCCAAGTAAGCGATGTCTAACTTGGACCCTAACCCGGCCACAGTACTAGTAGCGCTCAAGCCTTTATAGTTTCCTACAAGACTCGCTGGATCTATGGCCTCAGTAGGCAAGGAATCCCATTTACTTCTTTGCATAACGCGAGTTGTCAGTTGCTGCTCAATGGGACTCGTTTTAAAGTCAACCCATATACCGTAATCAAAATCTTCATTGAAGAGCGCTAGCCCCACCTGGACTTCACTAGAAGCATCAAAAATATTTGGATATTCAGCAGATACCAGAGCATTAAAGTCAAAAGAAGGTGGTGGAGTTATCGTTTCTCCGTTGGCTTTCGCACTAATTATGGCACCTTTGTTGTTAAAAAGGAAAAAACTATGATCAGGTCCGTCGGCAATAGGTTCTTTAAACTGAGAGTAAAGGTCGAATTCAATTCCATACCAAGGTCCAGCACCCGGGCTAACATAGTCTAAGTTACTATTGAAGTTATTCTCTATGGCGACCACTTGAAATCGACCAAAACTAGGGCTATTTATGGTTACTGATTGTCCCCCATCCGCAAGATATGCGGCTCCTAGAGCCCCAAGTCTCCAAATGCCTTGTTCATCAATACCCTTATAGAGGACCATAAGATTTTTTTCAGTTTCCGGAATATCTCCTTTTGGAAGAGTGATGGACACATCACCTACTAATGCAACTTTTTTATCAGGCCGCAATTCAATGGTTGGACCAGCATATTTAACTGTAAAATCTTCATCGACATCTAAGGTTGTCTGAATATATTCGTCAGCTAGAGCTGTACCTGGTTGCAACCATAAATCCACTGATTCGGGGAGAACACCGGCCGGTACTTTTACATAGGTACCGTTGGTAGTGCCTGAGCTTGAACCAAACTCCTGTGCTACCTCGGCAGTTAACAGAACCTTAAGACGACCTTCTTCTTGTTCCAGGACCGCTGCAGAACTTGATTGATTACTATCTTTTTTATCACAATTGGTTAGTAAAATGCTACTGCAGAATACCACCAGTGGAATTCCCACTCTAAGCATATAGCCATTTCTCCTTAGTCGATTAGATGATATCGTATCGGAAGATCTAGCATTTCTTTAAGAGATAGAGATCCTCGACAGTATAAGGCAAGTTTCCTGTATAGATGGGTTGCGCATGATTCCTATCAGATGCGATAAATTTACAGTCTGTGAGATACTGCCGAATCGCATTTTGGGGATGGGAAATTTTAAATAGCATGAGTATCTTTGCGATGTAATTACCCAGCTGGTCTGCATATTTATAGCGATGATTGATACGTAGCTGCAAGCAACCTTCTAAAATTCTTAAAATTCCTTGTTGTAAGGGACTGCAATCAATTTTAAGTCGGTAAATTAATTTTCCCATGGCCCGGTATATCTCTGCAGCATGATCTTTAGACCGCCCTAATAAGATTGCTTTTTCACCATTGATCATTTCTATTATGTGAAGTCCAACGATATATAAATCAGAATATGGTCCAATATTTTGATCGGTGACATGTTCCGGAGAATAATATCCAGGGGTACCCACAAGTTCATTTTTAAATCGGTCTGTAGGTAAATCGCTAACTAGGCCATAGTCAGAAATTACCACCTGTCCATCCTTATTAATCAGAATATTACCAGAAGATAAATCCGCATGAATCATGTCATGCAGGTGCAAATAATCCAAGCCTTTAATGATTTCATAGGCAATACAGAGCACAACCAGAGGTGGTATACGACCACATTTCTGCAATAATTCCTTCAAAGACCAGCCATCAACAAATTCTGTCACATAAAAAATATTTGGGGGTTCAACATTGAAGTCAATCATCTTCAGCAAATTTGGGTGATTAACCTTTGCAGCTATCATCATCTCATGATGCAGGATTCCCACAAATTTGGGATCTGACTCAAGATGGGAATGAAGCTTCTTCACAGCAACCATGGCATTGTCTGAAATTCGGGATGCTTTAAAGACCTCTCCCAGACCACCCTCACCGATCTTTTCCTGCAGCATGTAGGAGCCAAATTGCATCATGCTTCCAATCTCAATTTGAAAAATACTTCTTTTCAGATCGGAAATTTCACCCATAAAATACAATACTTTAATTTAGATACAAAATATTAATAAGTTAGATGACACTATTAATTGGAGTCATACTTTATAAAGGCATTGATTTCTTACCGTTTTGCATTCAAGACTTTTAGGGAAGCTTTCCTATCCGAATTTTTATAACTTTTTAGAATACGCTTTAAATATAAAATCAAGATAATTCCACGACTTATTTTCTTCCTTTAGAAAATTCAAAAAAATTCCGAATACACTTAAAGGAGGCCACAGTGAAGCAAGCACCTATCATTTTTAACTACAACAACTATAGGATGTTTCTTGCTGACTATTATCATTTTAAGAAAAAAAGTAGTAGTTCGTTTAGTTATCGTCAGTTTTCCAAAAAGTGTGGCTTTAAGTCCCCCAATTTTCTCAAGTTAGTTATTGACGGACAAAGAAATCTCAGCATCGATTCCATTGAAAAATTTGTCATCACCCTGAAATTACAAACCAATGAGGCCGAATTCTTTAGAACTTTAGTTCAATTTAACCAAGAAAAACGAGATTCAGAAAAGCAGGTGTTATTTAAAAAGCTGCAATCCTTAGCCCCCTATCAAAATAAACGTAATATCGATGTGGCATCCTTTGAGTACCTTAGTCACTGGCTATACCCTGTCCTCAGGGAAATGGTGCTACTTCCTGATTTTCGTGATGACCCCTATTGGATTGCGAGACGTCTGTCAGGTCGTACCAGTTGCAAGGAAATTCAACATTGCCTACAATTCCTTATCCGTCATGGCTTCATCATAAAAAACCAACAAGGTCAGTACGAATGTGCTGAACGTATTGTCACCAGCTCAGATGAAGTAAAAAGCTTGGCTATTCGTGAATACCATCGTAAAGCCCTACGTCAGGGATGTGAGATGATAGAAGATTTAGATCTGCTGGAAAGAGAATTTGGTGCTCTCATATTCTCTTTACCTACAGAAAAAATTGAAGAACTAAAAAAGAGACTGAAAAATTTTCGCCACGAAATTCATCAGTGGGCCATTGAACAAGAATCCAAAGATGATCTTCAGGTAGTACAGTTTAATCTCCAAATGTTTCCCCAAACAAAGAGGGCCAAGTAGTTGAAAGTACACTTTAAAATTGCTGCCGTTTTGTTAGGGTGGACGCTCTGTAGCTGTGGGACTGAAGTGGGCAATGGCCTTGTAGGAAAACCGTCAAAATCTTCTAAAGGTGCTGCAACCCCCACAAGCGAAAGTGGTCCAGATGCTGAAGAAGATTCAGCTGGCGATAATGAAATTCCTCAGCTAGAGTCTTTTGATTATATTCTCGTCAACATCTGTGCCTCTCCAGCGGTTGCCGGAGCGCTGGGAAATTTTAAATCGAGCGATAATCAATATGAGTTTATCATATCCGAAAGTCAAGAAATCCTAAGCTACAACATCAATGGTCAGCTTTATCATCAAGAAGAAAATGAGGAAACTGTAGATGAACCTAACGATGCTGTAGCATTAAATTATACAGCCTTTGACTTTAGCTGTACGCTTCTCAATACAAATTTGCCGGATACGACAAGCTATTCTCTGAAATCAGATGCCGACGTTCATACTATATCTTGGAAAGAGTCTACTGATAAATTGACTATAGACTCCATTATTATTGATGATATTGAATTTCTTCTACAGAATTAGTTCAAATCGAGTATAGGTTGCCGGGGGATCACTGTTAAGATTTCCCAACTGTTGAAGTTAGGACGTTCAAATACCGCACCATCAAATGCCGGAGCTTTACAACGGCCATAGGTAGAGCCGATTTTTCCGGGAAAGAATCGATTGGCAAAAGCACCTCGACAAAGAAACAGGGGAACTTCTCCTTCATCTCCTCCCAAGATAGCCGTCGGTGGAGGCGCTTGAATCACTGCAGCATTAAAATCAAATCTAATCCAAGAAAAGTACTGATCAAAGTCTTTCCTTGTGCTGACCAGAACCTCATAATTCTCCTGAGTTTGTACTGTCGCACCAAACTCTCCTGGTCCAAGGGAACGGCATGTGCCTTGTCCGGCATTATCTTCAAAAATCAATTGTCCAGGAACTATATCTCCAGTTGCAAAATCAGCACGGCATATAAATAGGGGAGTATTAGAGCCATTGACACCAATTTCTGCACCCGCTTTTATGAGACCTTCATAAGCTTCCTGTGATTGGCCTGAGACCACCCACTTATATGGTGTACCAAAAGTTTCAAGGGCTTCCAGTAATGGAATGGAATAATTATTGAGTTCATCAGCTGTATAGATATAGTAAAAATAACTCAAACCTGCTACCAAATTATCATCAATAAAAAAGTTGTCACTTCCTGCATATACTAGAGACAGTGGCCCTATAATGTCTCCCAATACGTACTGATGACCATCTACTAGTAATGGTAACTCTACTTTTTCAGGTGAACGAAAAATAAAATATTGTAAATCATCAGCACGTTGCCAGGAAAGTTTAAACTGAGAAACTCCTTCTCTCGATACGATACTATCCAGTGGCTTAGGTCCAACAGTTTTTTTTACCCAATTTGCTGTTGATGCGTTTTTAAAACCCTGCCAGTTTCCTGATTTAGACTTTGCTACAAGACAAAATAAAATCTCACCATCTTTTAGTGTACGCAAGTCAAGGATAATCGATTGTTGTATGACCTGTTCATCACCATATCCTATCTCTTCTATACAGGAGTCAGCTGGATTATCAGTTAATTTATAGCGAAATGATTCTATATTGATGCCAGTTAATTCAATTTCTAGACTAACTTCCCTGGAGTAGTCTTTGGGAAGGCCTTTGATTACGACGGAAGGGATTCCTTCAAGATATCCACTACCTTGCTCAGCAACTTGATCGCGAGTTTTGCGACAACCTGCCGAAGCTGCTAGTATGATCAGAATAGAAACTAAGCACTGCATTTATATTCCACCTATCCTATATAAGGCGGGACATGCAAATACAATTCCATTTGCAGCAAATAACTAGAACGAACTAGTCGTAAGTCACTAATCGATTCATCACAGGGGGATATATCATCACCACTATTTTATCTTCAGGATTCAACATTTCTTTAGCTATGATTAGCTTTCCTTCTTCACGAATAAAATTTTCTACTTCGTGTCCGTTTATAAATACCCTCCAAAGATCTTCCTGCTGAGGTTCCTCATAAACTGAAAATATATTCGTAAAACCCTCAACATAAGCGTAGTCTACCATCAGCCCCTTAGCCAAAGACTGACGGCAATACACATGCAATCGATTCTGCTGTAGTTCCACACCTTCGTTACAATCTAAACCATCAATAGTTTTAGCTGTAATCGTCGCTGGTATGGTTGTTTCTGGAATCAAAAATTGGAAATAATAATCATCCTCCATAGCTTCTAAAAAAATTCGCACCAACAGCTCTCGCCCACTCCAAACTTCACTTAGATCAAATATGATTTGATTACCATCAATACTAGCAGCAACTTCGAGATCGGGATTTTTAGGATCGAGAATGATAATATCCTCAACATTGCGCTCATAAGTAGTTGGGATTTGATAAACGGTTTGCTTTGCATCAGGCTCTTGGTAGACCAACTCAATTTTCGCCCCATCTGGAGGTGGTTTATGAAAAGATAAGATACCTTGAGAAGAATCAACGGAGTAGTCATCTTGCAAAATCTTACGCGAGCCTACAAAAACTTCGGTAATTTCAGCTAATTCAGGCCAATTGAGAGAAAAGTTTCGTGGCAATTCCTCATCTATACGGTACTGAACTTCAATTTTAGAATTACGTTGCGGGGGTGAATAGAACTTGAGTGACCTCCCTTCAATAAGTTGAAAGTCAGATGGTTTTACCTTTTCACCATTGAGGTATACAAGCAAAGTTGATTGATCAGCATTTTCCATAAGATCAAAGTAAGCTTTTATGTCATCCCCCCCATATTTGTATTGAGCAGTAATAGTTTTTGCCATTTTCCCAGGGTCAATGGTAAGTTCCAAGGTGGTGCCGATAAGAATAAAACCTTCAGAAATTTGCTTACCATCTATACGAACCACAAGGCTTCCTGGGTTAGGAGGGAAAGTAAGTTTAAACCTCCGCTTAACGAACTGACTTACATGACGAGAGATTTCTCCAAGGACCTTAGAATAGTCAGTATGGCAAATTTCAGCAGCTATGCCCCCTGATAACCGCACAAGCTTTTCATATTCGAAGGGATACTGATCATCATAATAGCCCGAATCAGGGCAGTCTAAATTATTTTCGAATAGTAAGAGTCCATAAACCTTAGTACTTGCCGGAATGCGGTCTAAAAAATATTCAGCCTTAGCATACTCTTCTCCTTCGCATCCCTCATTAGAAGCGCTACCACAATTTTTTTCATCACTTATGATTAAGACCGCTTTCTGAGAATTTTTGCGGGTCCAAGCGAAGCGACTATCACCACAGTCTCCTGTCAGGGCTTCGGTTGCCATAAGAATTCCTCTTTCCAAGTTATTGCCGGTATTTCCCGCATTAATCAATTGTTCAAAACGATTTTGGGTTAGCAAAGGAAATTGATCATAATCATAACGAGTTAATATTTTTGCATTATCGTCTGTAGTTCTCAAGCAGGAGCTGGAGGTGGTGGCTACTGCAATGCGCCAATTACTATTGGATATCTGCCCTAGCAAATCTGTAAATCTATCTTTAATCTCTTCTTGAAAGACCATCATACTTTGTGAGTCATCAATAATGATCAATAGGTCAAGATAGCCCGATTCGACAATGGGATGAGAATCCGTATAGCTTCGCGTCACACCACCCTGAACAAAATCTTCAGTATAGAGTGCTCTTTCAATTTGTTTTATCGATATGGAAATAGGAGGTTTCTCTACTAGCTTTAAGGTGTGATTAAGGCTGAGATCTCGAGGATCATACCTCACCGTTTCCGAAAACACACCGCCTGCAGTAAAAGTTTTCCTTAAGATCTTACTTTGGTCATAGGAAGCTTTCTTTATACTTGCTGAAGGAAACTCTGTTTTTTCTGCACAACTCTGTAATATTAAGGAGAGTAATACCCATAATGCAACACTGTTATAGATCCCCCACATCATTGATCCCCTGTAGTGACACTAATACCTTTATATCTCGGCAGTCATTTGGGAATTTTAAGTTACTGGAAAATCAACCAATTTGTAAAACAATGCTAAATATCTCTTTTATTAATGATAAAAGTGTGATTTGGTTCTTGAAACAACTACTTAATAATTATTTTAAGATAATCCTCTCTTTAGTAAGCTCCTTGACCTGAAAACACAACAAGCATGGTCTTCAAGATCAATTTAATATCAAGGGAAAAACTACATGAATTTACATACTCTAAGTCCATGTCCATCCATTGCTGAAACGTTAAATCATTGCGACCACTGATTTGCCAGATGCAGGTTAAACCTTGATCTACAGCCAATCGCTTATAATAGCTGGAATCCCATGATTTTGCTTCGCCAATCAGGGCTGGCCTTGGACCAACCAAGCTCATATCACCTTTTAAAATGTTGATAAGTTGCGGTAGTTCGTCGATACTATATTTTCGTAAAAACCTTCCCAGCTTAGTCACCCGCGGATCATTTTTTATTTTAAAAGCGGGACCTGACATTTCATTATAAATTAAAAGATCCCTCTTTCTCAGATCTGCATCTCGATACATGGTTCTAAACTTAAAGATGCGAAATATTCTTCCACCTTTGCCAACACGTTGTTGAGTAAAAATGACTGGTCCACGACTGGTCAGCTTAATGAGAATAGCAACCAATAATAAAAAAGGAGATAGCACCACAATACCTACCAACGATGCAAAAACATCGAACCATCGCTTGATACGTCCCTGATATTTTACTTTTCTAACGGGTTGAGGCAATCTACTGAGATTTGAAAGGAAGAGAGGTTCATACTCTTGTCCTCCCTTGGGGGGGATCTTAATAAACAATTGAAAGTCTTGATTTGAATTAGCACCAAGCTTTTTATTCCTCCGATCCATAACTTTTCTACTCCAACAACGAGATCATCACAGCTTCAGCATGCTAAGAATTGCAAGAGCAAGGCCAACGCAATATGAGTTAACCCCCTAAAAACAAAAAATGTTTTAAAGCTTGAAACGTCTAGGGCTGGTGCAAGTGTCTATGAGGTATACACGACTGTATTAGTCCGAATGTGAAGAAGCCCTGAAGACAGGGCTCTAGATAGCTTTTTTATTATATATGCCAGATCCTGCTTAACGGAGCCTTCCGTAAAAATTCAGAAGGAGTTTCATACCCCATATTCCTCCTCCTAATCCAAGCAATGCGGGAACGTAATGATACAGAAGAAAGTGCCCTGAACTCAGGGAGATGCATAAAATTCTCGTGACGAGAGTGGCAAGAGATATTCCAGCGAGAACACTAAAGAAACTAATATGATTGATCTTGAACGGTGCAAGCCGCTTCAGCAACAAGTAGGTTAAAACACAAGCCCCTAGGCCGAACATCATCAATTTAAGTGAGCAAATAATCTCTTGTTGGGCGCTTATCCAGCTTAAATTAGCAAAATAATAAGTCTCTTGAGGCACATCAATAAGATACATTCCTAAGCTTACACTCAACAATATCAACGCTAAGAGCTTTTCACCTCTCTTTACGCGATGAGTCATGGGATCAGCATAGCGAAACGCATGGAATAAACTCCAGAACCCCACGATAGATAGCGCCACAATTTCCAGAAAGTACCGATTAAGAGAAACTTCGATTGAGTCCGATCTGGTTAACAATGTAACAATAACTGCTAACGCTGTTACCACCAAAACAACCCAATAGAGGTAGAAAGGGAGCGAAGATCTAAAGGGAGTCAGATCATCAACTAGATCTTTAATAATATCCTGTCGTTGTTGCATATCAGACTCCCTCTTCACCAAGTATTTTCCGTAGTAATTTATAAGCCCTATGGGCGGAAACTTTAATATTGGACTCTGACCATCCAGTTTCTGCTGATGCCTCTTTCACAGATAACCCATCCAACTTAAGTAGACTAAACGCTCGCCTCTGTTTTTCTGGTAATTGTTTTAGAGCCCTTTCCAGATCAATTCCAGTTTCAGTCTCTATATTCGTTGCCTTGGTATCTAAGGTTTCATTGTAATCTGAAAATACTTCTCGTTCCTTAATGCGGTAGCTCTTGCGCAAATGATCAATAATTTTAAAACGAATGATTGCAGCAATCCATGGTTTGAAAGGCTTTTCCGGATTGTAGGTATGTTTGGCTTTATGAAAGGCTATCAAAATTTCTTGCACAACATCTTCGGCAATCTGCTCGTTGGTGAAACTTCTGCGAACCGACCATTTGATATACGGAGAAAGATATGTGAGCAACTCATGATAAGCGACTTTATCCCCTTCCTGGGTCTTCGAGAACAAACATTTACACCGGTTTTCAAATTCCGTAGATCCCATATTCTTCCTCACCCTATTGGCATCAAGTGTCATATTGACATCAAACAACAGTCCAATATATAAATCTTCAAGCCACTCCCCTACCAGCGTTACTACATCATAAATACATCTGATATGGGAATTTCTTCACACCTATCCATACACACCATGACCCAGAATGTCAGAGAAATTTACCAAATGATCTTTTCAGCTCAGAGATTCAAATATAATACATTGCAAAAACAGGTAGAGTTCCCCCAGAATAAGTCGGTGAAAAGTTTTAGATTATTATTGAAACAAGACCACTGCAGCTTGGTTGTTTGTTTTGATATCCCCCTTCTTTTTTGACTCCGCGGTTTTTCCGTAGGAGTCAGCGTTTAAAGTCTGACTAAAGCAGCATCGAGATGTTCAAGCCACAAGGTCATATTGTTCATTAGATCTTCATGACGTTGCTGATAGGTGAACGACTCTTTTAAGTACTTGTCATGAATATATGCCTTTTGTACCGCCCTTGTAAGGTCAATAAGCTCGTGACTAAGATTAAGAGAAGCAACGGTAGCCCTTGTCTCCTTGAGAATAGCTATATAGCGCGACAGCGTCTCCTTATCCGACAGCAATATGGCTGTCAATCGATTCCCCCCCCACAAACTTTGCTCAGCAAAGTTGTTGTGCTCGTAAATCCGGTCAAGATCCCAAGGATAAATTCTAAACTTGCCATCAATTGAAGAACGAGCAAGGAAATAGTTATTGTTATAACCATCCCAATGATTGAGCAACACACAAGCAGCAATGTAGTGCAAGTATTGGTCGACATCCAAGATTTTCTTGATCCTACTTAAGGAAGGCTCGGGAGCATTCACTAGCTCCCAGAGATAGCGCATAGCAGAAAAGCTAGTATTTTCAGATTTGATTGCATAAGCGTCTTGCAATCGGGGTAAAAACTCACTTTCAAATCCAGCATTTGCAAGTTTCGCCTTATATAGCTCATGCAAAGAAATATCACGAATGGCAAAAAATTCTGGGTCGATGGGTTCGATAAGCTGATATACCCCTTGGTATTCCCCATTTAGAAAAAGGGCAAAGGGCTCAATAAATGGCGTCTCGATTCCAGCCTGGCTAAAAACCCTGAACCCGATCGCTGATCGTAATAGTGATGGATCGCTGAACTGAGCACTGAACCTAAGTTGGCTCCGATCGCGGTATCTATGACTATCTCCTAAATAAACTTGAAAACTTTTTTTCACCGCATCCAAAGATGATTTCCCAGCATAGTGAATACCAACTTTGTAATGCTGCCCCTCAATTTTCATAGCTGCGCTAACCGCACGCTTCGCTTGAGAACTATTATTGAGCTCCCCCAGTTCCTCAGAGTCCAGAAAAAACTCCACTCTTTTAATTCCTAAGTCCGGATATTCTGTATTGGTGGTGCTTCCGCAAGCATTTAAAAGTATTAATAAACCCATCAGGGTACATACCTTAAATTTCATAAATCACCTCAAACTTAGCACTGCTTTCCGCAAAACTGCGGTTTTTAGGATCAACTCTTGAAGTAGAACCAATGCCTTCCAAATTGCATGATAGAGTTACGGGATCAAGGTAATAGCTAACTCCAACCAATAACTGGACTGAGTTAAAGCTTAAGGTCTGTAAGTCATGATATAGCAAGGTAGACTGTGAAATGAAGCGCCACCGCTCCCCCTCATCCCCTGGTAGCAAATAGTCATACTGTATTTTAAGTCCTGCAAATTGAGTCCGCTCATCCCTCCCTAGCACTTTATCCAGTTCGGACTGTTCGGGATCAACCCCCACTAAAGTTTCTGCTTCAAAACTATGGGGCTCTCCATGCCAGATAAGAGAGCCCATCGCCGCCCAAACAAACTGGTAACCGTCATCAATATGGTCTGCTTGCAACTGTAGCCAATAGGCTAACTCCCATGACGGGTCTAGCTTAAACTGGCTAGAACCCACAATAGAGCTATCTTGAGCTTCTGAGTGCCCCAAAGTTAAGGATCGTTTTGTATCTTTGGTTTTATGATACCAGCGCACTTGAGTTTCCCGCCCAACATAAGTAAAAACCTCCATGCGTCGGTACAAGGGACTCCTGTCGATTGTCTTGCGATCACGTTTGCTACTGTCATATTCAAGGCCAAAACGCTTTTTCCCAAGACCAAATTCTATCTTAGTATCTTCATCCGACGAAAATTCCTTATTTACTATAGCTTCCCGAATTTTCGCTGAGTTATCTTCAGAGCGAAAACGGACACTAAACTCCATTTTAAAGCCATTCTTTCGCTTGGTTTCCATCTCGATTTTACCCTGGTGATCGACTTCTCCATTTTTAAAGTTTTCTACTTTAAGCTCACTACTAAGATAACCATCGACCTTATATTTGGATTTATCTTTTCCTAAAGCTCTCCATTCAAAAAACATCAAACCTATGGTCGTAATGGAAAATAGGGCGTAACAGTAATAACGAGGGCGCATTCCATTTTGTAGACCTTGAGCTATAGTTGCGCGAAGAAATTTCATCATTTTCATCTGAGACAATAAGTAAAGCTTCATATTTAGTCAGCAGCCTTCCAACCAGCATATTCCACTATAAAAGTGTTTGTTTTTATCTTTTTGTTATCAGACGCGACAACGATATACCCATTAGGTAGAACAGTCAAAGCCTCAGGAGATTTAATCTCACCTGGTAAGTTTATAACAACTTGGGGAGTAAAGCGCTGTGATTTACTCGGCAAATCACCAATGAGATACAATTGTCGACATTTCTGACTTAGCACAATAAAAAAATCTCCATATCTAGCGAGATCGCTAAAGTCACACTTACTATACCCGGCCATTTCCCACTGGCCAGTGACTGTATATTGATGGTGGCCATTTTCAATGTCTAGGTGCCGCTGCGGCAAATTTTTCCGCCATCCTCTCCAATGACTTCCAGAGGGAGCAATTTCCATCAGAGCTGCCGGAAACATCTCTTTTGCAACCCAAAAACGATCACCCAATAGAAGGAGTCCCTCCCCCAGAGAGTTCATCCGAAACTTGCCAGCAGAATTCCTGATATGATCAGGATAACCTTCTAGTAAGTCAAAGTTGACAATCGCTTGGATTTTATGGAGTTGCGGATCAATCTTTAATATAGCTTCAGAGTGCTCCTGCATCAAAAAAACCGCACCCTGCTGGTCGACTTTTAAAGCCTCCCAATCTGAGTTCAGTCTTTTAAGGGTTTTCGCACAAACCGAATTTCTATTGCTACGACAGAGGGAAAAACGCTCCATCAATAAAGGTGAGAGATCTACAATGTTGGTCTTCTTTGTATTTAAATTATAAATTGCTACCTCTGCCTTTTGATCTCCCACAGCAAGCAATTCCACTCCATTTGCAGATGATCGCCAATCAATACCTGATATTTCCTTTAGAGGAAGTGTGATACGATCCAGAACCTTTAAATCTTTATGGTTGGCATTAATATCAATATCTCCATAAATCACAAGCGCCAGTACTACAAAACCCAGTAGGATAACCTGTGTGAAGATAATTTGCCTACGCTTAACTAAGTTCCAATGAACCATATCTTTTCCTAAACTCCCAAGCGATCATTGGGATAAAATATATTAAAGCTAGCACTTGCATCATAAATTTGCAGTTGATCTGATAAATTGTCATGTTGGCTTTTTGTTATATTCTTTGCATTAAAAACAAAGGATGTAATACCATCATAAGTTCTTGAACTGACGAATTCTCCCTGAACATCTGCCTCTTTAAAAATGCTCTTAATCGCGGCTATTGACGTCGACTTCTTAGTGTTAAAAGTGACTACCGCAAAGCGACCATGCCGCAACATATTTATATTCCAAAAGTTGCGAATGGTCGTAAACCCAAATAAAATAGCAATCAAAGTTGCTCCAATAGCAAAGGAATAAGTTGCACAAGCTATGGCTGAACAAATGGCGATCACTATAAATGTTACATCCTCCGAACGTTTAACTGGTGTCCGGAAGCGAACGAAAGATAGCGAACCTAGCAGGCCCAAGGATAAAATTATACTGGACTGTATCATCCAAAATGTTGCTGTTAATGATGGTGTTAACAGAATCAGGCTACGGGCCAGACTACCATCTTGAGGTTCATTATCTTGAAAATATAAGTTATAAAGTAGAAATAACAGTAAACCAAACACAATAGCAACAACCATGGCTAAAGCAAAGCCACCTATATCACCATGAATTCTCGACTCTAATTCCAGCTCGGTTAGCTGTTCTACTAAACCGTTCATATTCAACTCCCACTAATAACTACTAGAATCACCGGTTAGCAAAAAGTTCATACCCAATAAAAACTTCGAAAACGAAATTTGCGGTAGCCGCATCAGCCCTAGCAGGGGTAAATGGGGTCTTGGATCTATCGTTTTTATCTCTAAGACATGGTCTGGCAGTACCCCATAGATTTCACGTTGCATAATTGCGCTGGTGAAACTTTTGACTTCAATATTAGTATCCAAGGTCATACGATAATCATAAGCTCGGTACCTAAAGCGCTTGTACTTAACACGAATAACTGGCATCAATTCGCCAAACTGCTCTGCATTTGATCGTATGGCCAAGAACTGCGATTTATCGTCCCCCTGAGGGGATAGCTTATACCACTCTGGAGCTATATCATCAACGATCGAAATAGGTTTAATAGCTTGCTTACTTTTGATGACAGTAAAGAGGTCCTTATCCTTCTGGTGAAGCTGCCTATAAAAGCCATCACCATAGCCCCTAATACGAAACTTATTTTTATAGGGGTTCCCACTTAAACATTGGTTGTAAAAGGCAAAATCAAATGTATCGTAGTAGATGGAGTCAACAATGCCAGCTGG
>JBNKNM010000038.1:0-35693 GCA_050293845.1 Pseudobacteriovorax sp.
TGAAAATGCCTTTCGGGCTCGTTTTATATTCAAATTATCTAAATCAATTGCCTATATCTTAACCAGCTATTCGAATAGCTAATTGACTGTTATCATATAGCTATTTTTCTGAAAAGACGCAGCTTTCATCGCTGGTGCGAAGGGGCCTAGGAATCCCCCACTATAGCCACATCAGGGTTTAGTGGCGGGAGGACGTCAAAAAGCAAAGCCAATATAGAACTTTGTTAAAAAAACTGTTCCAACATTGTCGGGTCGTAGCTCTTCTGCTGCTGCTAGAAATTGAGTTCCTCCCGGCAATCCAGCGGAAGCCTGCGCCAGCTTATCCTTAGGCAGCTGGTTACCATCGTTTTCCAGTCTAATTTTAGATAGGGGGGCAGCCAGGCTGATCCAGTCAAAGCCGATATTAAAATAGGAAAGTTGCCATTTATTACCGATGGCGAACTCAAATATAGCGTCAGCGAAGCTTTGTGCATAAACAGGAGCTTGGATAGAACCTGACCCATTTGGATTGTCTACAGCGGCTATTCCTACTAAAGTATTGATACGGGCTCCGATGCCAGCGTTAGTGTAGAAGCTGTTGCCAAAGAAGTTTTTGATTCTTATGACAGCGGCTTTTGCTTCCAGGGTTTCAGTAACGGGAAATAGATCACTGCTTTCATTATCAATGCCGCTGCGGTTACCCTGGGAGTAGTTGAACTCCAGTACTGTATTGTGGGACAGGTAAGTACCTAACGCTAATCCAGCAGTGATTGTGGGTCCCACTGCCACACCCCCTTCAAGATCCAATGAATAGTCTTTTCTAAGACGTGCTCTTTCACTACCCTTAGCTTTGTAACTGATTTCGTAGGGACTCTTCTTGCTCTTTTTAGAGCTAGCTGATTTAGAGAGGTTTTTGGATCTATTCTCTCCCCTTACTAGGGTAACTTTAGTACCAAATTTGAAGTTTGGTAAATTCTTTTTTCTCATCTTCAGTTCAACAAGTATTTCCTGACGACGAATAGCCTTCACGATTCCATGAAACTGTTGTGACATTCCTGAAGCCATGAAATAGATTTCACCGCCTTTTTGAACCGACTTCAATTCGTTTCGATTTAAATTTAAAGTGACCTTGTTAGATGGTTTTTTACTTGTTCTAGATATAGTCGCGGCATAACTTATGGAACTGAAAAAAGTTGCAGCGACTATTAGATGATGAAAGTTCATTTGATATCTTCCCATTTAGCAGTCCTACCTTAGACAAACCTCGACACTCTCTATTCGGAATATTATGTAAAAAATGTAATAATAAGATCTAACTGTCGGTTTTTTAATGGGATTTAGAGTTTAATTTATGGGAAAGAATTTAGGGAAAATACAAGATTTCCCCTATATTAAAGACTAGTATACAATACGGAAGACAACCCTTCTATTTATTTGTCGACCTTGATAATTGCCATTATCAGCAACAGGACGAAATTCCCCATAAGTTAAAACTTTAATACGAGATTCATCCAGGTTCTTAGCTTTCACTAAATACTGTTTGATCGTTTCTGCCCTGCGACGACCCAGGCCGATATTATAGTCTTCAGAGCCAATAGAGTCGGTGTGACCTTCAATGATGATCTTTTTGTATCCGCTTCTTTCAAGGTGATTAGCCAGAGCATCAAGAGCGCTCTTAGCACCAGCCACAACTTGATATGCCGAGTCAAATGCAAAATTAACATCCCGAAGCACGAACACATCATCCCCAATTCCTGGAGGTTCGGGTGGGAAGCTATCGGACTTAGAACTTAATGAAGTGGGAAGCTTAGGTGATGGAGAAGAAGACGGATTCCTTGATCTCTTCGGCTTCTTTCTATGAGTTAGTTTCACTTTAGTACTGGAATAATTACCAGTTACATAATTAATCCCAGTGTATACGCGCCAGTCCGGGGATGCCGTTCCATGACTCATTTCCGTGGAACCTCCAATATGAACGGCGATATTACGGCTGAAGTCATACTTGAATCCCAATAGAGCTTCAGATGCTGATACGTCTCGGGTGGAACCGCTGGAGGTCTCTTTCACAGGAGAGGCGATAAAGATTTCGAAAATAACTTTAGTATCGATAAAGGGAATAAGCTGACTCACAGCAGTTGATGCAATGACCTGATCCTCAAGAGGTTCGATGGGCGAGTTGGATATGGGGTCCCCAGGATTCCGTTTACGGTATCCGATATTGATAGCTAAGGCCGTCTTATATAGCAGGATATCGGCTACAAATTCCAGGTTAAGAATAGGACCAGGGTCAGATCCAGCGTAGGGATTGTTTTGGGTTAAGTTTTGGTTGATGGAGCCGACCAGGGCTAAGCCACCATCGGAGTCACCAAGGAATCGCCATTTAAGGTTGCTGCGGATTTCGGTGACACCTGTATTTTCAAATTCACCTCTGGATCCATCTAATGTGTTGTTTTGATAGACGATTGAAGGAACAGATATACCAATATCTATTGTTTTGGTTATACCTAAGCCGAAATTAAAATCATTAGCCAGAATGGAATCATTGATAGAGCTGCTGCGTGCATCCGCTGTATCAGACTGATAGCGCGGCAGAGTGTTTACAGCATAGTTGAGAAACAGTCCGAAATTGGCGATACCAGGAATGAGAGTTTCTGAAGAGTGTACCGTAACAAAGTCCAGTCCATTTGTCGTAGCGTTGAAGTTTTGTAAGTCGCTACCGGTGACGTTGGCTGCCAATGGAGTGCTACACAGGAGCATCAGCAACGTAACAAGGCTTCGCACAAAATATCTCCTTATCTTTGATTCTGCTGCTAATTTGTAAACTAGAAGGTGGATGAGATTGCTCAGTATTCTGATACAGCAGACTTAGTAATTATAGCATAATGTGACATAGTTATAAGTTGTCTTGGAGAGGATCGTCCAGGCTGTGAAAAAAATTACCCTTTCTGAAACTTTTTCTTGACGATTTCCTGAGACTCTCGTAAAAGATCCCCACTCCGCTAAGCGGGGCTTGAGGGCTCTTAGCTCAGCTGGTAGAGCAGCACACTTTTAATGTGCGGGTCGCTGGTTCGAATCCAGCAGGGCTCACTTACTATCGTAATGTCTCCATCGTCTAGCCTGGCCTAGGACACCGCCCTTTCACGGCGGCGACGCGGGTTCAAATCCCGCTGGAGATGCCATTATGGCTTATAAATTATCCCTATACATTTTAATTGTTTACATGATGCTAGTTCAAAATCAGAGGGCTTCGGTGCTGATGCGAAAGAGCTGCATGGAGTGCTTTTCCTCAACTACGATGGAAAGAGGATATTTTCTTAGTTCCTCTATAAATTTATGGCTGTATATCCGTTTAGGATCAGAAATGATAGCCGTGGACGAGGTCGATATCTGCTGAGATATGAAATGAGCTAAAGTTGAATAATTCTGTGGCTCATAAAGAATATCGCTTGCAATGATAAAGTCTTGGGGAGGGATCTGGGCTTCCTGACGCCAATCAAGCTGCTTAAATCTAATTCGGCATCCATTCAGACGGCAATTAGCTGCTACATAATGAGCTGTATCAGGGTGAAAGTCGCTGGCCGTAACTTCAGCCCCCTTAAGAGCGCATAATACACTGGGAACACCTAATCCACAGCCGATTTCCAATACTTTCTTGCCTTTGAGGTCCCAGCTTGCCAGTTCCTCCAAAAGAACTTGCGCTGATGGCCATAGGGTGCCATAGAGAGGTACATTATCATCATGGCTCAAGTGGTCGATAGCCTGTGATACCACGGAATTAAAATCACGAAAGCTATAGTATTCTAAAAAATACTCGCCGACCCGAATACTTTGTTTATGGCTGAGATGTTTCACTGAGAATCAGCCTTCTATAGCTTGGTGAAAGAGTGAAATCCGACAAATCTTTTGGGGTTGCCAAAGTGAAGTCCTTAAAATCGAAACCTGGGGCGACGGTGCAGCCTACCAGGGTAAAGGCATCTTGAGTGGAGTCGGGAATATGGGCAGCAAACCAATGACCAGCGGGGACGATATGCTGGAGGGTTTGACCTTGGTCTACATTAGGACCAAGGATCGTTGCTTTGGTGCCCCCATTCTTAGCGAGTTCAAATATTTCGAGGGGGGCTCCCACGTGAAAGTGCCAAACTTCGTCGGACTTAATGCGGTGAAAGTGGGATACTTGGTTCGCTTTTAACAGAAAATATATGGCTGTCGAAAAATTCCGTGAGCCATGGCAATCTTCATGGAGATCCTTTTCAGGAATGGTTCCGGTAGCGCGATAGGTTTCCCGGTAAAACCCTCCTTCTGGGTGAGGAATCAGTTGAAGTTGTTGAATGTAGTCTTCAGCCTTTAGCAAGTTATCCTCCTTACGTTGAAAGAAATACACTTAATTTCAGGTGAAAATAGCGAATCTTGTTCGCATCATTGACAAGCTAGGAGTTCAAAGAAAATGCGACTTCAATGTTTCAGATTCCAGCTTAATCCCTTATAGTAGTGACTTATACAGCGCCCGGACTTCTATGCGAAGATCAACATCGTTATGGGAGCTACCATCGTCAAGTATTGGTGTATCATAGTTATAAGAGACGGTTGCATACTCAAAACCAATGCCGCCGTGTAGCTCCAAGCCTGCAACATCGACAAAATCTGCCCAACCATGTCCGACAATGGCAATGAGTGACAGGTTGGATATACTGAAATTTTTGTGATCATAATAACGAAAGTCACCACGGAAATCTAAGTAGGAGTTTCGCGAGCTTCGGAAGGCATGGGTGTGGTATCCAGCCGCAAGTTGATAGCCTAAGGCTTCCTCGAATATGGTCACCCCTAGCTTATAATGTATTTTAGCCGTGGATTTTCTATAGTTTACGCCGCGAAAATAAACGCGAAAATCTGAATTTTCAGGAAGAAAAGCAGCGCCAAGCCAGTTTTTATCCCCTAGGGCCCCTGTTAAGAGGTGTTCGCCACCCAGGCTGAGATACTCACCCTTAAGTTCTGGAATATCTAAGTACAATTGTGTGGAACGGTTGAAATAGTAACTAGTATGAAGATTTTTAATTGTGTCAGTAGTATATGCGGCATGGGAGCCTACTTGGATAGATCCAACAAAAAGGTTAGGTTGAACTTTAGGGTCGTAGGGATCATGGTATTTGGTCTGGTTAATAGTTCGTAAGAAATTTCGATGTTGTCCATATGCTTGAAAGCAGAATATTATTGAACCCAACAAAAAAGTGATAGCAATACTTGTCATCTTAACAACTCCATGGAATAGCGACCGACTATTTTATATTCTACAATATATGGTTCGGAAAACCTTGAGACACCATAAAAAGATGCTAGTTGCCAGAGTGGGAAGGTTTTTCACAACCGGACTGTTTCTAGCAAGCTTGCTACGGACACTTTACCATGTCTATCTTTAGGTAAACTATCGATAATTTGGAATAAATCAGGGCAAGGGTTATCGGTAATGGAACGGTATCTTGCTTGTATTACCGCTGGTGATAGCGATACCTCGCTTTTTAAAACGATCCATGCTAGCAGTATGCCGCCTTTCGGCCGATTCTCATCGACTAAAAAATGAGCTTTAGTTGCTATGACCCCTTCGAGTTGGAGAATCTTTTTTTCAATATCAGCAAGATCCCATCTTTTTCCTGAGAATTTAAATACCCTATCGATCCGGCCAAGATGAAGAAAATGACCTTTTGTTGTTTCTAGCAGGCGATCCTGCAAAGGAAATTCACTATATTCTGGAGCAAAAGCAGAGTTCAACAATTGTTTTTTGTGCCTTGTAACGATTGAAACCCCTTCAAAAAATTTGTACGGGCTATTGCTCTCTAGTAGGGATTTGTATCCAATGCCTCCTGTCTCTGTGCTACCCAGAATTTCTATAGCTTCTTCACAATAATCGTTATAAGCTAGTTGCAATTCTGTAGCGCGTCTGTCGCCAAAACTTGCACCTGAGCTAACTAAGAGGTGGACGTTATTTTGTTTAAGGTAGAGTTTTACTGCTGACCACTGCGCTGGAACAGTCAACAAAATTTGGCAATCGCTGTTTAGCGTGGATAAATTGATGCTATCGATATAATTGACCTGACTTTGTGTAGCGATAGGTAACAAAAATGAATGGATAAAACCGTAGATATGGACAGGTGATACTAGAGAAATAGTCAAGCCCCGTGATATCAATGAGAATTGATCTTTGAAAGCATTGACTTCGTTAATGAGGCCATCTAGGCGCCGGGTTATAACTTTGGGTTTTCCAGTGGATCCTGAAGTTGAAAAACCTATTTCCCACAAAGGATCAAGCTTCAAAGTTCTTTGCACTGAATTTCTATCAGCTTTCTTGTCTAAGTGATCGTAGAAAATGGTACTATGCAACATTTTTTTGGGATCTAATATCGGTTTAGTATTATTGAACCAGGCAGCAAGAACCAAAATAAGTACTTCAATTTCGTGTTGACTATGGATGACGACTTCCGATGCTGGATTTATTTGATTCGCGACAGATTCTGCTTTGCTAATTAAATCTTCTAGACTCCATAGAAGCTTTTCATTTGCTTTTTGCCATTGACTGCTCATTTCAATAACACCTTACAGATGTGGTGGTAATAGTTACTTTATAGCTATTTTTAAAGGTTAATGAAAGCAACTTAGGAAATAGGCAACCGTCATAGTTATTAAGTTCAAGAATTATAAATTTGCCATTTGCTAAGGGGTAGAGTCGGTCTGACTCAATTTGTCCTAGATTGTATATGGTCTCGATGCTTTGTATGATCTGAAAAACAGGGATATCAATTTTCTCAATATACCACTTTTCAATAACGTTCCCATTTTTTTGTTTAATTTGCACTAGGGGAGTGGAAAATGTTGGATCAAGAAAGATAAGGGTCGTTACAGTCCCATCATATTTAAGTTGGGATAATAACGATTTCACAAGACCTTTGTGCCTAAAAGTAATGATTTGTTCAGTCATAAATGCAGTGGGAAGATTTGCTTTCTGATGCCCATCTCGATCTATCGTGGTACACCCAATAAACCCCATAAAGTAAATGTGAGCAAGTAAAAATCTCATGGCTATGATTCTACCTCGAGTCGGAAAAATAAGCAGAAAATTAAAGAAGTTGTTGTACCGATAGTCACAGTTATTCCTAAATCATGAATAACTGGATGATCGGCAAAGATTAATACGGAGAAGGAGGAGAGAGCCATAAGCCCAGTAATGATCACCTTAGAGAGGTCGACGATAGCGTGCCGTGAACTTACTAGAATAGCAGAGTAATCCAACGACAGGGCAATAACAAGTGAAAAGCCCATAGTATGAATAATGTTAATGGATCTTTCAAACCACTGGACATATAATATCATCACAGCAAATGATAAGAACAGAGGTGTGAAAATATACAAGATCTTCATAAAATCTCTTTGCCAGGGAACAAGATAAAAAGCCATGACTAGGAGTCCTATCAAGAAAAAAACAATAAGCTCACCTTGCAATGTCGTCAATATCCAGTTGTAAAAGCCTTTTGGAAAAAGAGGGACGGCCCCTTCGGGAAGATACTTCGGTTGAGATAGTGTTAGAAATAGTCTTTGCTTTTCACCTTTAAGTAACCAATCAATAGTAAACTCAGACCATAAATCAAGATAGTTCTCCACCTTTAGCGAAGAGAAATGATAAGCCTTACTCCCAAGCTTTAAGGTAATTTCAGATTTCTTTAACATGTCATCTAGTTTTTGTGTTTGCACATTCAATTTTCGACTAAGCTGAAGTAGCTGAGCTGGGGCAAGGTCTTTGAAAAGATTCAGTGGGTGAAATCCCATATCTTTGCTTCTAAAAGAATCAAACGTTTTGAATATTTCCCCCGATTTTGTGGGAATAGCATAAAGATTAGCTATATTCAGATTTTCAAGATTACGGTTTAGATTTTCCGTTCTTTTCTCTAAGTCTTGTGGTGCAAAACGAAACTCTTCTATATTAGTGGCAAAGTTTAAGTGGCTACTTAGCAAAATGATTGGCAATATAATAGTCCAAAGAACTACTAAAAATTTACTAGAAATTTTAATATAAGGAAGCGAAATTTTCCTAAATTCTATCTTTTTTAATTTGTTCTGGAAGAGAAAAAGAAATGATAAAAATCCGATCATGCCGGCAATCGATACTACTCCAATTTGACTAATGATGGGATTACGAGAAAATAGAAGGATTAGGAATCCTATGAGTGTAGTTCCTATAGCAGATCCTAAACCCACCAATGCTTTCCATGAGTGCTCTTTAATTCCAGAAAAATGAATTAGGTATTCATTATTGAATCCTACAAAGGTTGAAGTAAAAGTTAATACAATAGTAAAAATAAATGAATAAAACAGACTCACTGCCAACAAGCCAAATACATAAGAGACACTTGTTCCAACAATTAGAATAGCTAAAAGACTTATGCTTGGACATAAGTAGTAGAAAATTAGAAGACCAAACACTAAGGAAGCAATTGAGCAAAAAAGTATATCCCTTTTTATTATTGTGTAATTGGCAAGCGCAAAAAAATCAGCTCCAGTCCAATTTCCTTTCGGATTAAATTGTTTTAGGTAGCTTTCCACTTTCTGAATATCATTAAAGTCCAATGGTCCCTTTCTTTCAAAGATTAGAACCTTCCTTCCCTTGTAAAATGATGAGCTTTTCATAAAGCTTTCAACGACGAGTTCAGCCATACCTAAGGGATCTTGGTCAAGATTTTTTAGATAAGAGCTCGATCCAGGGGTATAGACGAGGTCACGAATGGTGTTAAACCTTTTTTCCACAAAATTCGCTTGCTCCAATTTATCCAGAATATCATTAAAATATGGGATCAATTGTTTTATTTTAATGCGGTCCAAGCTATTTAGTGCGATGAATTTTGTAGGAAAGTATTTGCTTTGTGATAACTCATATTCTAGTTCTTGTTCTGATATACCGTGATGTTGAAGTTCGATAAAAATTTTATTCTTCGAGAATCGATCCGCTTGAAAATTTCGAAAGAGTTTAGATTCCTCGGGAAATGAGGCATCGAGAGCGCTAAGAAGATCCTGCTCTAAATTAAACTTATCTACTGAAAAATAAGCTATAATAATTAATGCCAATACGAAACTGATGGCTTTTTTCATCTTTTCCCTTTATTACTATAGCTGAAAAACTAGAAGCATCACTTTATTTTAAAATCAATGACTTCAAACTTAAGGGTTTCGTCAGCATTTTTCATTAATACGGATTTCAAATACTTATTTTTGTCAAATTCCATTGTAATATCATAGTTTAAGGGAGTTTCCTTATGTCTTGGCTGAGCTAATAAGATATTTTGTGAAAACTTTACGGTAAAGTCCTTTTCAAATTCCACAAAATCGGCTGAAAAGATACTTTGTAGCATTTTTGCAATTTTTTGAATTTTTTTTCTGATAATGGGGTTTTTGAATATTTCTTGAGCTTGATTTGATGACTTTAAGTTGCCCAATAAGTCCATTTCTAAATGAAATTTTATGGGTTCGATACTTTCCCAAATAATACGCTCTTTATCCTTAAAAAATCTTACTTTGCTTACCAAAGGTTTCAGAAGATAAGAAGCTTGTTTTTCCTGAATCATCTGGGTTTCAATAGTTTTTGCTTTTTGATAAAACTGTGCAATCTCTTCCTTTGTGAAGGATAGTAGTATAGGGGATATCAGCATAATCGCAAATAAGATAATTCCTCTAATTAGATTGACCATAGCTTTTTAACCTCTCTAAAATTTGTGGAGGAATAGTAAAACATAGGGTTTTAGCCTGGACATCCATATATACCTGACGGCTGCGCCCTGTACTGTGTACTTTTTTGGTTCTTTGGTCACGTATTTCATAGTATAAAACGAGTTCAGGAAGATCAGTATCGTCTAGTGTCGTTTCGACGACATAGGACCTTCCGTATGTTAAGGGCCTACGATAATTGATACTAATATCAACCACCGGCATTGCAAACCCTAGCTCTTTAACTTGTGGCCAATCAAGTCCTAATTGCTGCATAAGATCAGTTCGTGCTAGTTCAAAGTATTTTAAGTAATGACCATGCCATGCAATATTCATGATATCAATATCGTGAAAAGGGACATTGATTAAGGTTTTAGTTTGAATCATATTGATACTCATGAAATAGAAACTGTCTCATTACTAAAATATCATTGTCCATTGCTCTATCCTCAACGACCTTAGGAAATATGTTTTCTAGCGCTTTCAACATGGCATGAGCGCGGTTATGTAGAGGAACTTCTATATGCAAATCTTTTCTCACCTGGAATCCCTGCGATATAGCCATAAAAAGGATAGCGACTACTGACTCTGCAAGATCAGTCATATGACTTAGATCTCGGGCAGCGATCGTCCCCATACTAACGACGTCTTGATTGGAAGTTTCCGTCGGTCTTGAAAAAATTGCCATGGGAATCGATTGCTTAATAAGTTCAGCTGTAATGGCGGACATGGTGATTTGTATCGCTTTGAAACCATGATGTAGAGGTGCTTGCTCACCCAAATGATTCCTTAAAACTAAGTTTTCGGACAGACTCTTTTCGGCGCATTCCATAAGAAAAGCCATCTGTCGATCTAGCAGGTTGACGGTTGTTGCCAGTGCTGCTTTAAGGCTATCGGCTGCTTGAGCCATATGACCGCCAAAGAAATGACCGGCATTAAGGACTTTGTCGTCGATAAAAACGGGGTTATCGGAAATCGAGTTAACTTCGTTTTCGATCCAGGACTCTGACCAGGATATAGTATCGACTAATACACCTACTACTTGAGGAGTGCACCGTAGCGAATAACGATCCTGAATACTGCCATCTGGATTATTATACAAGCGCTCGTCGATATTTTCCATATAACCAAGAATCTTCTCAGCAACTTTTTGTTGGCCCTTATGCTTTTTCATCAGGTGTGTTGCTTGCAAATATGCTGCTGATCTGCCCTCCAATAACTCAACCAACAATCCAGTACTTGTACAAGTTAGCTCAACAACTTTTTGCAACCGTTCCATGACGATGACAAGAATACCGGTCATTACCGATGTGCCATTCATTATGGCCAAAGCTTCCCGTGGCTTAAAAGTGTAAGGTTTAATGCCGAGGGAGCCATAAACTTCAATTGTGGGCCATATTTTACCTTGATAATAGACTTGCCGTTCACCAGCTACAGCAGCAGCAAGATATGAAAGTGGAGTAAGGTCACCACTTGCACCGACGGAACCAATTGATGGAATCACTGGATAAATTCTATGGTTCAGCATCAGTGTAAGATGTTGCAGTAGGTTATAGCTGACACCAGAATAACCTCGAGCGAGGCAATGAGTTCTAATAAAGAGAATCGCAGCAGATTCTTGTTCACTAATATTGGAACCTATCCCGCAACCATGGTAAGAATATAAATTCCTTTGTAATGCAATACTGTGTGCCAAATCAAAGCGATTCTTAGATGAACTTCCAAAACCGGTATTAGCGCCGTAAATATCCATGCCTTCACGCACTTTTTTTAGCAAAAGTTCGTGGTTGTCATTGATATATTGCTGATAATTAGGATTAGTTTCTAAAGCAACATCCTCTCCTTTTACATAGTTTAGGACGTCATCAATAGAAAACTCACTATTGTTGCTAAGAAACAATTTCTTCATTATGGGTATTCCAGAAGTTAAAAAAGTTGAACCATTGTGTGGGAGCTTGTATGACGAGTTTTTCTAGTTGTCTGACATAACGATCCAGAATATCTTCTACAGGTATATCTTCGATGCCATCATAAATCCTTATGGCTTTAACAAAGTATTGTGGATAGCCAAAGGAACTCGTCCGGGTACAATAAAAGAAAAAAACAGGAGCTTTTAAAACCCTTGAAATTTTATATGGTGAGACAGGGAAATGTGCTGATTTGCCAAGAAAAGGCAATACCATCGTTTTATCGAATTCACTACTTCTATCTCCTAGAAAGCACAGACAGCCACCTAATTTAACTATTTTATGCATTTCAAGCATAGCCCCCATTCCTTGTAAATTAGGGTCAATGAGAGTGATGTTAAGGTTTGTCCTTTTGATGCGCTTTAAAAATTCTGGTGTTTGAGATTGATCTAAAATGATAGCTACAGGTATTTTACGGGTATGATTTAAACCGCGCGACGAAATGAGCCAATCTCCTATATGAGCCCCAACATAGATACAACCTGGTTGAAATCCCATATCTTTGGAATAATCTGGTTTTGTAATCCGCACCTTTTCATAAGCGAACCTATCTACCATGGTACAGCCGAACATCCAGTAGTTTTGAAAAGATCGAAAAAATCTTGCAAATGAAGGTTTTGTATTTAGATTTCTATACAGTTGGATAATCCCTTGGCGGCTGCTGCGGTTTGTTATGAAAAAGTAAATCAAGGGAAAAATCATAATAGCGTAGGATAGTCTGATACCAAACGTACGTACGATTAATGCCATAAGGCCCGCACCTCTACGCTCCGACTTGCTCTTCTTTCGCCCTAGACTCCAACGTAATTGAAAAAATCTTAAGAATATGCTGGTTGTAAATAGTAGGGAATGAATGCGTGTCAACCGAGCATTATCCTTAAAGGCTCGAAAATGACTAACGCGATCCTCTGGTTGCGGGTAGAAAACTTGAATAGGAATTTCCTTGATAGCAACGCCCTGCCAAATAGCACGTACTAATATTTCTATTTCGAAATCATAGGCCTTAGATCGTAGGGATGATATTAGATCTTGCTTGACTGGATATAGACGGAACCCACTCTGTGTATCAGAAAGATAATACCCTGTTTCAGCCCAAATCCAAAAATTTGAGAACTTTCTTCCAAAGCGCGATGATCGTGGGATGGAGTTACTATTGAAATCGCGAACTCCGATGATGATATGATTATCATTGATTCCTTCAGAGCTTAAGAACTTCGGAATGTCACTAGCTTGGTGTTGACCGTCAGCATCTATTGTTAATATACTTCTGAATTTGTTCTCCAAGGCATAGAGCAGCGCACTTTTTAGAGCAGCACCTTTGCCAAGATTTTTTTTATGGTGAATTTGGTTTACTTTATTGTAGTTTTGTAAAATAGAAGCCGTTTGATCTGTAGAACCATCATTGACAACTAGTAAAGGTAGCCCATGTTGCAAGACCTCTTCAATCACTCGTGCTAGTGTTCCTGCATTATTATACGTGGGGATAACCACTAGAATTTCAAACTTAGAACTCATATGCAATAGTGCCTTTGGAATAAAGTTTTTCGCCAGAAATCAAAGTCCATGCCGCTTCATTTTGCTGAACTCTGACCTGCAAGGTGATGCGGTCATGAGGCCTTATCATCCCTCGGAATTTAGTTTTCTTTATTCCCTTAAAGGAGATTTTTTTTTGGTGGTGGTATGATAATATATCTAGAACCATTCCAATCTGAGTTACGGCGGGTAAAATTTTGAAACTATCAAAGTGGCCATCCATATGTTGATGATTTTCTGGAACCGTTGAATTGACCTCAATAACTTCATCATCGATATAACCAATTTTTAAGTCGCAACAACTTATATTGTTTATAGTGAAGTCTTCCACTAGTGATTTCCTTCTATGATTGCTGGGATCATTTCAGTAGAGAATGTTTCTATTCGGGTACGAAATTCATCCATTAGCTGCTTTAATCCTACTCTGTCATTAGAAAAATTTGCTACTAAAATGTCAGGTAGAATATGAGCTTTTAATGTTGCAGGTCCTAAAGATGATAGAAAAAATTGAGTTTTATTTAAAAATGGCTTATCAAGTGTAAAACACACGGGGGTAATATTAGTTTGCGTTTCAAGTGCTAGGCGGAAGCCGCCATGAAACATTCTTCCTAATTTGCCATCAGGGCTTCGTGTTCCCTCAGGAAAAACTACTAACTGCTGTTGATTTTCTAAAATAGTCTTAGCTTTTAAGAAAGCGTTCGTCGATGACTCTAAGGATTTTGGATTTATCGGGATATACCCGCACCCATCAATAAAAGGTTTAAGCAAAGGATTTCTATAAAAAGTTATGTTGACGAAGGTATTACAATTCTTGAACTTGCTAAACATGGCGACAATATCGAATAGACATAAATGGTTGCAGAGCATTAGACGTGGACGATGGTGGTTATTGTGGAATTCGAATTCCATATTAACAAAGCTAAATACACGGCATTGCCAACTTAGATAACGGAATGCCAAGTAGCAAATGTTTTGTACCAAAGTTTGGGAGTTGATTCCCAGTATTCTAAAAATGCTGGAAGCTATTATTATCACAGGTATACCGATAATACACATAAGACCGAATATGGCAAAGTTGAAGATATGGATGACCCTGATAACAATAAATTGATATATTTCTTCGTAGTGAACGATAAGTACTGTGCAGGCTCCTGCCAACCCTAGGAGAATATACGAAAGTCCTCCTGAATATAGCGCCCATGCATCCCAGCTTCCAGCGAAAAGAAAACTTGTCAGAATAACTGTATTAACAGTTATGACAACCAGCCATAAATGCTCCGACTTGCGAAGCCTTCTTTGTTGACTTATTGTTAATTGCTTTATCTTTGATACAATTGGCAGTAGAAACCCTTGCTTTTTCCTTGCTGTATAAAAAGATAAGAGGACACTGAATGATAACAAGGCTGGATATATTCTCGCTGCATGAAATGGAACCAGCCCTGCCTGTTCGATTGCAATCATGAGTGTGAGAATAAGAGCAACTTTCCAGAGTACGATGGAAGACTTGATTGCCCATAGGATAATGGCTCCTACAGCAAAGCCTAAGAGGATTGCTTGGGGAGCTGATAATACAATAAGCCCCCATGAAATTAATGGGTAAGCTATTGCTAATAAATCAGTTAGCCTGCTGAACTTTATCATGGTACCGATGAACTAGTTGATAAACGTCTTCTACAGTTCTAATAGACTGCAACTCTTCGTTTGAGGGTCGTATAGAAAATTCTTTTTGGAATTTAATAACCATGTCAATGGCATCTAGACTATCTAGCCCCAAGTCTGTAAATAGGTGCTTTTCTGGTTTGAGCTGTTCCTTTTCAATTTCAAACAAATCGACAAGAATATCGTTGACTTTATCAATTATATATTCTTTTGAAGTTTCTGTGTGCATACTTAGTCCTTTGAAATTACTAGTGAAGCGTTTACACCACCAAATGCGAAACTATTTTTAATGATATGCTTCAACCTATAGTCGCAAACTTCTTTTACAAGATTTAAACTAGCTAACTCAGGATCTGGGTGTTCAAGGTTTAGGGTTGGAAACACCTTTTGTTGCTCTAACATTCCCAGACTGGCTATAAGTTCAATGACGCCAGCGGCTCCCATTAAATGGCCAAAATTCCCTTTTGTCGAGCTAATGGGAACCTGAGTACCAAATACCTTTTGGATGGCCTTACCTTCGGCAACATCTCCTGCAGTTGTTCCAGTAGCGTGGGCGTTGATGTAATCAATATCAGTAGCAGAAAGTCCTGCTGACTGCAAAGCGCCATTCATTGCTAGTTGCAGGCCTTCAGCACTAGGGTTTGTCATATGGATCGCGTCATTGTTAGTGAAGAAACCTTTTACCTCACCATATATTTTTGCTCCTCTGGCGATTGCAGAGTCCCAGTCTTCGAGAATAAATGTGCCTGCCCCTTCACCAACTACAATACCATCGCGTTGACTATCGAAGGGGCGAGGAGTCAGTTGCGGTTTGTCATTAAAGTCGGTTGATGTAGCTCTAAGGACATCAAAAACTGCAGGAACAGCTGGGTTAAGCTCTTCAGCACCACCGCAGACCATACGGTCCATTAGCCCAAACTTGATGGCTTCAAATCCGAAGCCAATAGCTTGAGTGCTAGATGCGCATGCTACGCAACTAGCAATAACGCGGCCAGGAATGCTGAATGTCACTGCTAAATTAGCTGCACAGGTGTGGGACATGATTTTCAAAAAAGTGGACGACTTCGCTGAATCCACCAAGTTTCCTGCCGCAAGGGAATTACGGTAATAGGTCTCAATTTCCGAAATCCCCCCCATACACGAACCGTAGGAGATACCAGTGCGATGACTCTCGATATCTGACTTTAGCCACCCAGAATCTTCAATGGCTTGTTGCGTTGCTTTTACTGCCATTATACTAATACGACTCATGGTTCGTCGGAATTTTCGTGGAATAGATTTATCATCAAAATTTTGTACAGGAGAACCAACAGCTGTGTATAATCCAACCTCCTTAGCTGTCCAATCATCCATCCTTATAATACTCGAACGATTGGCTTTCAAGTTATCAGTTAGTTCTTGGTATGTGTGGCCAAGTGGTGAAAGGACACCCAGACCTGTGATGGCAACGCGTCGCGGTTTCATGTATACATACCTCCGTTCACCTGCAATATGGTGCCATTGATAAAGGAAGCTTGTTCTGAAGCTAGAAAATAGACTGCGTTTGCAACTTCTTGAGGAGTTCCTGTACGACCTACAGGGATCATTTTCTTAATATCAAGCGGTGGTAAATCCTTTATCATCTCGGTATCAATGATTCCCGGAGACACGACATTTGCGAGAACCCCTTTGCGAGCGTATTCCTTTGCTACCGACTTCGTCGCACTAATTAAGGCTCCTTTCGCAGCCGCGTAGTTGGCCTGGCCGCGATTTCCTGATTCTCCAGATACACTGGCAAGAGTAATGATACGGCCCCACCTATTTTCGATCATATCTTGTAAAAATGCTTTATTAAGAAAAAAGAATGAGTTTAGAGATGCCTGGATTACAGATTGCCATTGTTCGTAATTCATGGTGAATAGAATGCTATCCTGCGTAAAGGCTGCATTATGAATAACAATGTCGATTTTTTCGCAGAAGGACTTTGCTTCACTGATGGCTGCTTCGATGGATGTTTGGAACTGTAGGTCCATCTGAATCGCTTTCAGTTGACCAGAAGGAAATTTTTTCACTAATTCAGAAGCGATGGACTTTTTTTGAGCATAAGTGAAGGCAACTTGATAGCCTGCTTCCGCAAAGGTTTCGACAGTTGCGCGCCCGATTCCACGGCTTCCTCCTGATATAAATACCCTTTTAATCTCTAAACTCCTTTTTATCATCAACTACGAATTTCATGGAGGCTTTAGCTATGGCAACACCTGACTTTTCAGCTATAAAGCTATAGTAACCAAAAGGATAAAACTCCTCTTTTATGACCGTAGTAACTTCTAATACATCACCAGAATATAATTGGGGATTACCAATTATATCAAGGAAGTCAATTCCAACTAGAAAACCCAGCTTAACGGGACCTTCCCCAGTCTCTTGCTCTAAATTGAACAAAGCTGCCGCGGTTTGCGACATAATTTCTACTAACCAAACTATGTCGATATATCCTGATTTGCAATATGCTTTGTCTCGGCGCAAGGTCAAAGAAAACTTACCCGAGCGTTTTTCTCTAGAAAACATCTCAATATGCTCGATAAAGGCCATACCCCTGGTTTGTGGCAGCCGCACTGTGAAATCGCTTACTTCCATTGGATAAGGACCCCCTCACCGGTTCTATCAAAAGCTAATCGCTCTTGGCCCACCGTTTGATCCCAATTTAGCCATGGTGTTCGGCAACTACCCTCTTCAATAGTTAGCCTTGGCAAGGACTCAAAATCTTTTTTCTGAACCAACTCTATATTGGCAAAACGATGGCTAGCACAATGTTCTTCAATCGATGCTGACTGACTTAAAACAACGAGCTCTGTATCAGCTTGTATCTGTCCTTGTGAATCCTTGTATGCCAGACCATGAATGACTATTGCAGCCGGATAAGCGCCACATTTGACTAGCTGAAACGAAAGATATAGGGCCCGTTCCATGGATAGGAAGCCATCTGACATAGCTGTATAACCATTGTGGAAATCAAATATTATCGATATAGCTCCCATAGCGCCATTATAGACTGAATTTTGAAAATCTTTAGGGCTGAGAGGGTAGTCTTTTGCTAGAATTTGCTGTGACAGGCTGATAGAGGCATCGATTTCTCCAAGTTGAGTGGCAAAGAAGATGGGTATATTTTCATTTTCTTTGAAGTAACTCCAAATTAAAGGCATATTTCTTTGTAATGTAACTATCGCATGGACGATGCTTTGTTGATAGTAAGTTAAACGTCTGACCAGTGGATGTTTGACACCGAGCTTTGTGGGGCCATCGTATGCGGTTCTTTGGTAATGTTGGAGCCAGACTTCCAATTAAACAGCCTCCATGACCATGGATATATTACTGCCACCAAAACCAAATGAATTTTTGAGGATTTTGGGTTTCTTAGAAGAAGTTCTATACTTTACCAAACGGGAAACAATACTAATTTCCAAAGCGCCAGAACCTGCAAGTGTATGACCTAACCAAGTTTTAAGCGATTCACGGAAGGTTGTTTCGGGGAAAAGCCTTGCCATGGCTGCTTCTTCATTATGATCATTACTAAAAGTACCCGTACCATGACAGCTTATGTAGTCGATTTCCTCAGGTGTCAGCTGGGCTTTTTGAAGGGCATGATGCATCGTTTTCCACATAACTTCACCACCAGGGCGAGGGTTTGTCATATGATACGCTTCGCTCAGAATTTCATGACCTAATAGCTTGAGTTGCGGGCTGGTGTTTGGGTCATGTTCGATTAACATTAAAGCCCCACCATCCGCCAGGCTAATACCATTATTGCTATTTGTAAATGGCTGGCATTTTTCTTTGGCGAGTACTTGTAGCGCATCGAATCCTTTCACTGTATTTTCAGTGAGAAGATCAAGGCCGCCAGCAACACAGGCATCAATAATACCGTGTCTCACTAAGTTAAACCCGTGGGCCAATGCTATTGCTGAGGAAGAACATGAAGTCACAATATTACCAAAGGGGCCTCGAATAGGAAATTTTTCTCTTATGTAGTGCATAGGCCATTCCAACTGGGCATTATACCCAAGAAATTCAATGGGATGCTTTCCCTGTTGATTTGCTTTAAGAACGGCATCATGAAAGCCATTGACCCCAAATGTAGTGGTACCTATGAAAAAACCTATACGTTTTGGTTTATGGTGCTTAAATAAGCCAGTTTGATCATTCAGCTCTTCTACCATATGCGATAAAATCTTTTTTATCGAGCTTTCAAAAGACTCCGCTGATATACCCGCATCACCCAAAGGGTATGGGCATAGGTCCTGAAACCTATGCTGGGAAGATAAACCGTCTCGTTGAGCTAGAATCTTTGACACCACGCTATGTTCGTTTTTCCCCAAACAGGAAAATATGCTCGAACCGGTTATATAAGCCGGTTTTATCATGCCACTGTTGCCTTTTCAATGGCATCCGCTATGGTATTGATGCTCTGTAAAATTTGACGACCTTGTTCATCATTCTCGACTTTAAGGTTGTACTTTTTGTCTAAATGAACAACCAGTTCCAAAAGGTCAATAGAGTCTAGGCCAATATCATCACCAAATAACGAGGAATCGTCCTGTATTTCATTCATGGTGAGGTGGTCCAAATTTGCAACTTTAATTAGCATTTGTTTTAGATCGTCTCGTAATGCCAACTTTTACCTCTCATTTATATAATATTTTAGTGATTTCCGGGTTTATGCTTAATCGACTGTTTAAGGTTGCCTGGATCATTCCATTTTCAGTCTGCAGGTCTCCTGCCAAAATAGATGTTACCTGTCGCATGCGTTCTCTCAGGGGAATACTTTTAAATTGACCTGGTGACAGAAATAACTTTTCGACAATATTCCGTTGGTAAAACATTTTAACAAAGCGGTAATAGATGAGAAACTCCTTCCGGTATGCAGCCTCATAACTTTCAAGGTTTTCGGCTGTAGGCTGCAAGTTCTCTTTAAAAATCTTTAAAAGATTATCTGCAGCCATTTTAGCGCTTTTGAAGCCCAACAGGACCCCAGAACTAAATACAGGATCAATGAATCCCGCGCTATCACCTATTAGCATTTCGCGATCAAAAACAAGCTTTCTGGGAACCCTTTGGAAGTTGTATCGAGCTTCAAAGGCGCGGATTTGCTGGCCTTCATTGATAAGAGCTTGAATACGTGGGTTCTTTGACAACAAGTCATCTATTAATTGGCTAGTTTTTCTCCTTTGAGTGAGCTGCGCCTTCAATTTTTGAGAACTGAGGACGAAGCCTATTGAAAGGGTTTCCTTGTCGATGGGAATCGCCCAAGCCCATTGAGGGGTAGTAGAATCTTCTTCATAAAAGAGGTTAACTAATATGCAACCGTTAAGAGCACTATGAGTGGGAACCTTATAGTATCCAAATATTGCAGAAGTTTGATCCTCTTCTAAATTGCTTATATAGTTTCCAGGTCTCACTTTTTGGTAACCGATTCCAGTGGCGTGAAGCACGATTTTTGCTTTAAACTGCTGGTTTATTAACGCATAGTGATCAAAGACTTTAACATGATGGACCGCTTCAGGCTGGCGAATATGTACGCCAAAATCGCGTGCATGATCAAGCATAATCTTGTCAAAGCAACTACGAGAGACATTGTAAGAGTATTTATATAAGGGATTTAAAGCATCCTTAAAATAAAAGCAGTGAGATTTATGAGTTTTTTCTGAATGAAAGATGGCTCCGGGCTTCCTCACAAAGCCAGACTTTTCGATGCGATCCAGAACACCAATCTCGGATAAATAGTTCAAGCTTTCCGGTAGAAAACTTTCCCCAATTTGGTGTCGGGGAAACTGGGCTCGTTCAAATAGAATAATATTTTTTATACCATTTTGTGCCAGATAGCTGGCAGCATAACTCGCGGAAGGCCCACCTCCCACAATTGCTACATCATGTACTAGAGTCATTCTTCATAACTTTAATTATCATATTCCAGTAATCTTTTCTTGATAGAGGCGACTAGGCGATCTACCCACATGTGGTATTTTTTGTGGATATTGAAACCGTCATATCTCATGCCCTCACTATCCAAATAATAGACTTCAAGTTTGGCCTCTGAGTAAGAAACTCTTACCCTAACCTGATGTCTTCTCACCCTAAGGTTAAGGATGGCCTTGCCATCACCCATCTTTTCTACGTTCCACTTTTTGTCGGCTGCACTGTGTTGGATGGCCTTTTCAATTTGTTCAGTAGGGTAGTCTCGATACAGGGAGAAGGACATGGGGTTCATAATAGGAGTGGTAGTAAAACAAGAAGTTAGGAATAAAAAGATAACAATAAAAATAATTTTAAGTTTCGTAGTCTGCATTCCGTGTACTTTCCATGTCGTTAAAGGTGCAGCAACCGGCCCAACTCTAAAACTTTATTACTTAGTATGTCAACGAATAAAGGCACCTTGAGGTCATGATGCTGGCTTCGCCCATCCAAACTATTCCGTGTCCCGCTAGAAAAAGTTATAAATCTCAGCTGTGAGTTATTATTGCTTGCAGATACTCGATTGACATTTGCTGGAACAGCGCTTTGATATGCAGTTTTCCTAGGACAATGGCAAGCAGCCGGCCCTGAGTCCGTCATATGTTACTAGCGCCCAGGAGCGCTCAGGTACTCATTTTCTGGCCTAATAGTACCAAGGGAATTGACTGAAATCTTGCTCACGCTTTTCAACAAATGATTCGCGTCCTTCAGCAGCCTCATCTGTTCCATACGCTAATCGCGTGGCTTCGCCAGCAAATAATTGCTGGCCGACCAGACCATCATCGATTTGGTTGAAAGCATACTTAAGCATTCTCATGGCTGTGGGGCTTTTGTTGTTCATGATTTTTGCCCACTCCAGAGCTTCCTTTTCCAAATCTTTATGGTCTACTACATTATTGACCATGCCCATATTGTAGGCTTCTTCGGCAGAGTAATTAGCACCTAGGAAGAAAATTTCACGGGCTCTTTTTTGACCAATTTGACGCGCTAGATAGGCTGAGCCGTACCCTCCGTCGAAGCTGGCTACATCAGGATCTGTTTGCTTAAAAATTGCATGCTCCCGGGATGCTAGCGTCAAATCACAAATAACATGAAGGCTGTGCCCTCCCCCTACAGCCCAACCGGGAACCACAGCCATGACAATTTTAGGCATAAAGCGAATAAGCCTTTGCACTTCTAAAATGTGGAGCCGGCCCAGTTTAGCACGATCAATATTGCCGGAGTTATTCTCATATTGATAACCATATTTACCTCTAATACGTTGATCTCCCCCGGCACAGAATGCCCAGCCGCCATCTTTGGGAGATGGTCCATTACCAGTAATCAACACAACGCCAACATCGCTTGAGATACGAGCATGCTCTAAGGCGGTATATAGCTCATCAACGGTATGCGGGCGGAATGCATTGCGCACTTCAGGCCTGTTGAAGGCAATTCTGACGGTTCCTTGATCTAACGCGCGATGGTAAGTTATGTCAGTGAAGTTAAAGCCTTCTACTGCCGTCCAGCATTCTTTATCAAAAATAGGAGAAATCATTTGCTATCCTTAATGATATGAATTTGATTCGTAGCAATACTGCTGGATTGTTTTTATCTACCTTAGGGTAAATTCGTCAAGAGTCTTAGCTGGCGTCATTTGGTTATATTTGCCGGCGTTAATAGTCATTGGCGGGAAGATTTGCGAGTTCATGCTTTGCTCCGGAAACTCTTGCCCGTACCACCGCGACTCTCATCTTAATCAAGGTGCTAGGTAAAAAGTACCGGAGTTAACTACTCAATATGGACTTTATTTGCTGATCTTATGCTGCATCAGTTAAAATCGGGTCCGGGCTATATTAATCCTCTTCGCTTTCATCGCTTTTTGCCTCTGGTACAGCTTTATGACGTTTGGCAAGCAGCTTGTTTTTATGTTTATTAAGGTCTCGGCTTAGTTTATCCGCAATCAGGTCTACCGACTTGTACAAGTCGTCGTCACCGTGTTCAAGTTCAATGATGTGCCCATCATTGAGATGTGCAGATATGTGGATAGATTGAAACTTTTTATTAGTTGAAAATGTGACATGACAAGAAGTCGGGGTTTGTTCAAACTTACTAAAAATCTCTTCCAACGACGTCCTTGCTGCATTTTCTAACGCTTCCGAACGCTCCATATGCTTAAAAGCAAATACCATGTGTAGGCTCCCTTTTTCTTGTACGTAAAATTGCCGTAATCCGCGGCACTATAATTTACCAGATCTGAGGAAATTCGCCACCTGGAAAACCATGATCGGGCAAGTGCGGTGGTATTAACCATCAAGCTTGGTCACCTACAAAGAATCAGTTTAAGAGGGCGTTGGAGTATCGAGGACATTCCTTACTGGATTCCGATAGGAAGGAGCCTCCCTTAATGAGAAAGATTTTTAACTAGTGCAGATTAGGGGGGATATTCGGGTTAAAGTAGGATAGGAGTTCAATATTTGAGTTGTAGAAAGGAGTTTCTATGAAAACATTGGGGCTGTTAGGGGGACTGTCATGGTACTCTTCTTTGGAATATTATCGCCGCATAAATGAAGGGATTAATTTTGCACTGGAGAACCAAAGCTCGCCGAAACTGATTCTGAATAGTTTAGATTTTCAATTTGTTACTGAGTTATTTAAAACACAAGAAAAGGCAAGAGTTTTCATTTCTAATGAATCAAAACGCCTCGAGGATATTGGCTGTGATGGAATTTTGCTAGCAAGTAATACTGTTCATTTTTGTTACGAAGCTGTTTGTGAAAAGGTCAATGTACCGGTCCTACATATTGCTGATGCCGTAGGTCAAGCACTTGAGCGTCAAGGTGTAAGTTGTACGGCTTTGTTAGGAACTAGATTTACGATGAATCTCAATTTTTATAAGGTTTGGCTTAAGAAAAAATATAACATTGAAACTAAAACCCCCAAAGGACAGCATCGCATAGATGTGAATCGAATCATTTACGACGAGCTGGTATTAGGTGATATTCGCGCCTCCTCTCGAGAGCGATATGTGGATATTATTAACACCATGGCCAGCGAAGGGAGCGAAGCCGTTATTTTGGGGTGTACGGAGATCCCACTGCTGATTAAAGCCCAGGATGTGGATATTCCTGTGATTGACTCTACAAAGGAGCATTGTAATATGGCAATAAACTGGTTGTTGAAATAATATAGCCCGAATCGGAAAAATTTACAAAATATCCGATAAATAATTTTTCGGATCCAGGATACCGCCTCACTTAGGATTCTTAACATAAGGAGTAAGAGATTGTAACTTATTAATATTTCTAGTTTAATTTTGGAAGAAAGCGCCCCGTCACTTGTAAATAGTCTGTGTATCCTTTAAATTTTTTAGAAAGAATACCTTCCTCTAAGATACAGGTTCTTCTATAAATAACTAGCAAAGCTATAAAAATGGGAAGCATCAATATTGATCCACTAATCAGAAGAGCAGAAAATATCATGGTAAGGTTTGCAGTATAAATTGGATGGCGAATATATTTATAAATTCCTTCTTTGACAAATTCTTTTGGAACATATGAATTAAAGCATGGAGTATAGGATTCCCCAAGCTCAAGTTTTGCAATCACAAAGATTATGAGCCCCACAACCAGAACAAAAACGCCTGATAGTTGGATCAAATGATTTCCCTCGTGAAACTTAACCAAGAAAAAAGAGTTGCTGAGAATACCTCCAATTGTTATAATTCCACTAAACAATTTAGCTATATTGATAATCAATTTCGAGCCTGGAATCGCAGATATCTTTTCTTTTTTTCCTTTAAAATACTTTTCGTTATTATCTGAGCTATACATAGCCGACGAAATAACTGTTGAAATGACTACCATACATATCAAGAAAACGTTAAATTTCATTTTTATTCCCTTTTTTTGGAGTCCCAATACCTTTGATTTTCTTCATTAATAATTTTTTGTAATCAGTAATTGTAACTACAAACACGGCTCTTAAATAGAACAATAGTAAAAATCTACGTGGTGAGTAGTAGATACTGCAATTCTTGTTTTTGATAAAACTTGAACCTTCACCATTATAATAGGCAAATGGCAAAGCTAACCTTTGGATATATGCTACCTTTTTATTGTGTGACCCTCCAAGAATAATTTTCGCGTTTGTTTTTTTTAATGGAAGCATCACCGAATCTCGATAGATCGAGAGTCGCTGCCAGTGGTCAATTTTATTTCTATTCATCCAAATACAAGTAATTTCGCAAATATTTTTCTCGGGATATCCTATTTTTTTTATAACCTCTTGCCTTTTATTTTCTGGTATCCATTGAAAATATCGAATATTCTTTTCTTTATTAATGACAAAGCCTGCAACCATAATATCATCAATGTAATATGCTATTACGAGAGCTTCACTCAGGTAATCATTTGAGACATAATTTCCAGAAAGAGTGGTGAAGTTACGACTAAATTCAGTGAGGTCTTTCTCATTACTAATATACCTTGAAACAATCATTCATCAATCTCCAAATTTTTCTCATTTAATTCAATATATATGCCAAGATATATCTTCCTATAATTTATGAAAGTTAGTTGATTTAAACGAAAAACTGTGATCATTTTTTATTCGAATTGCACTAAGCTTATTGATGATATATCCTTTTAAATTATTAGAATTATAAATAAAATGATATTATGACAAATGAACAATTACTTTACATGGTGCTGATTATATGAATGCACTCGATATTTCTCTATTTGTAGAATGGCAGAAAGCAAATAAACCTAATCTCTTGAAAAGAGCTTGTGGTTGGGTTGTGGTTGCCATGTTAATACTTTTACCGGCTGATTTTATTTTTTTTCCGATAAATACAGCTCTAACTTACTCACCTTTTAGGATAGTCACGATTCTAGTTTACTTTTGTACTTCACTTTATGGTCGTGAGTTAGTAAAGCAATCAAAATCACTCCCCAAAAAAATAGATATCTTGTTATCAGTATTGATCATCACGTTAACTTTTGTCTTATTGCTGCAATACCTTTACTTTTTACTTACTGCCGAATCTATGCACTATCCCATTGTAAATGGCGGTATATTTATGGTGATATTCTCAGGAATATATTTAACGAGATTTTATATTTTAGAAAACACAGTGTTTCTTTTTTTAAGCTTGATTACATTTATTGGTCTCCAGTTTGTAGATCTTAATAATATGTCAATTTCTCTGCCGCAGGCCCACTCACAAACTAAAGATATGATAAAAAATTATATACTTTGGATTATATTTCTCTTTATCATTTTTCGTTCACAGGTACCTAATTTCAAAAAAGAGCTAGCTGAACAATTTAACTCCTTTGTAAGTATAGCTCCGTTGAATTGGGCTAAACATTCTGTACTCTATTCTGGATTAAGCATTAGAGAAGTTTTTAAGCCCATAATACAGCCAATTTCATGTATTGTAATAGATTGGAGATCTTTTCAAGTATTAGCCAATGACTATCCATCTGAATTTGTGCAAATACTTCTTGAACAATATCATAGTGAAATTTTAAAAATTATTGATCAAGCCATTCCCGATAGAACCTATTATGCGAGCTGGAATGCTGATGAATTGTTCTTTGTGATTTTTTCAGATCAAAAAGATTCCAACGAAGTACAGAGCAAAACACTTGAATTTCTTAAGTTATTAGGAAGTGAATCAAGATCATCTCTTAGTTCCAAAAAAGATGTTATTCAAAGAAATCTTTCAAATAAAAACCTAAAAATTAAGCATATACCTATACCGATTATTGATATTGGCTGTGCTTTCGGTAGCGGTGATCTTTGTGGAATAATGGGTCCAGAGACTATGATGAGAGTGACTTCCATTGGTAAAGTCGGAGGATATGCGAAACGCTTCGAAACAGTTTCTAAAGAAATTCGCAGTAAAATTAATGATGGTAATCCACATCCTATTTTAACTATCGATAGTCAAATGAAAACATATATAGATAGATATGATCCAGATTTTAGTGATGTCTTTAATGAAGTTGATACGACAGAGTTTAATGTAAAAAACTTAGCTCATGTCCAAACATACTTTTATCAATTCTGTCGTCGTAGTCGTTCAGAAATAGAAACGGCTGCATCATGATTTTCCTAGTAAATATCCAGTTCAGTTATGGTTGATGCTGAAGATTTACTGGCCTATGTAGCCTGTTATTCATGGGTAAGGGTATCTAATACGTAGTTTAGTATGTAGTCAGAATCGGTTTGTACCTGAGAAAGTAAGTGATCTGGCTCGATTCCGGTGCCTTCGATAAGGTTTTTTTTATAATCGTAATATAGCGTTGTGGATACCCATAAATTGAACTCATGGTTCATGGGATAAATTAAGGGATGACCTAAACAACCTGCAGTTACTTGGCCTACTAATGTAATATATGGCAAGCCTTTTAAGCCCATTAAAAAGTTTTCACATGCAGATCCTGTTGCACCATTGGTGAGGATGAAGTAATGCCTTTTACTTTGTGTATTGGACTTTCCTAAATCGACGTGTCTGATAAACTCTGACAGCCCTCCATTTGGCAATTTAATACGGCGATAGTAAGGCAAAGAACTGTCTTTAATAATTTGCTGTTTGAATTTTGTAGCTAAACCTATATTGCCACCAGGGTTAAACCGTAGATCAATAATTATATTGCTTTGTCTATGACTCTGAAAAATATTTTGGAATTCTTCCCATGACTGCTTAGGGGAGATGAAGGCTGATATTTTAATGTAAAGATGATTGTCAGAAATGGTTTTGTATTGAATTGAGGGAAGCCACCGATTTTCTAAATAAGGTTCTATCCAAGAAACTTCTGTGCCATTATTTTCTCTAGCAATTAAATTACAGTCAACTCCAGCTTTTCCTTTTAAAAGTTCTCTAGCCTCCAAATAAGGGCGAGAGTTACGCGCACCAAGAACGACTTTTGCCGTTGGTTCTTGAGATGCAATTATTTCCCACCCAGGTCTAACGCCAAGCCTCCATGCCTTTGATGCAGTACTTAGATTAGCTACTACTAACCTTGATTCTTCAATGAAACAATCATAGGGAAGCTCTCCCATGGGAGTTTTAGGGCGTAAACCGCAGTGACCATCCCATAACTCTAAAAATACTTTAGGCAATTGGGACCACAGATAATCAAGGGGGACGGCTTCTAATCTATCTAGAAAACTTAAGGAATCAGAGTCTTTCGTGAATGGGTACACCGTTTCAATAATATTTTTTGTACGCTGCCATAGGACATGAGGCTTGTCACTTGCGGAGTATGTGATCCAAACTTTGTTATTGAACCATGTCATAGGTAGGTAAGACAAAACGGCTAAAACTTCGGTTGAACTGCGACCATGGGCCAGAAGAAATCCTTCATCGGAATCTAGGTAAAGCCCGGAATCTGGTGCGGCGAGAGAGAGTGTTTCCTTGAAATCTTCAGCATGACCTAACAATAGCTTTGCGTGCGAGCTATGTAGTTGTTTTTTTAGGGGGCAGCCAAGCAATGCGGAATAATAATAATTAAAAAAGTCAAAGATCTCCATTGATTGTTGTAAAGAATGAAGATCATTTTCGGATAGAATATCAGAGTTTACGGCAGTTTCAATTTGAAATCCTGGGAAGATTTTAAACGGGGGTAAAATAGAGGACCTCTTCTCGTATGAAAATGCAGTAAGACGCCCTGGAGGGCTGTTTTTCCAGGGTATATTAGCAAAAGCTTTGGATTTTTTGCAATACCAATGATAGTTGCCGTAAGAATTATGGGATCAAGAGCGAATGTCTTACAATAGATTCCTCCATGCACTTGTTGCGCAAAAAGACTTTTGATATCCAGCATGTCCCTAGACATCATTGAATGAGATAGACAACGAATTTTTAAAATATTTTTTAAACTCAAAGAAAGTGAGGAAGGCAGTTATTAAAGTATGAGCCAAATTCAATAGTTAGATAGCTCTAAATTTTGCAGCGAGGTGATGTTAGAAAACTAAAGGCCCCTCTGGATTGTAAGAGAAGGCCTTTTTTACAGACTCTACGTGTAGTTTATTGAATGCGGAGTCTTCCTTGGTCAATCGTTACAGAAATTTTTCCTGATTGCGCTAGACTATCGGCGATGATCATACGTGAAATAGGAGTTTCAAGGTTCTTCTGTACATAACGTTTTATGGGCCTAGCACCAAAAATGGGGTCGTATGAGTTCGTTCCCATGAAACTTAAAGCGTCTTGAGAAATTTCCAAACTGATTCCTTGCTCTTGCAGCCGTGCTGCCAGTCGATCGGTAAATAGTTGAACAATTTTCTCAACTTGTTCCCGCATCAATGGTGAGAAAAGCACCGTATCGTCAATACGATTCAAAAACTCGGGTCGCAGGTGCTGCTGCAATAGTTTATGGACTTGCTTGTGGGTCTCTTCATCAATGTTACCCTTATGTTCCAGGTTGCTAATTAAGATGTCAGCACCTAAATTACTAGTCATGATGATGACTGTGTTTTTGAAAGACACTCTCCTTCCTTGATTATCTGTAAGATGACCATCATCCAAGAGTTGCAGTAGAAGATTCAACACATCATGATGAGCCTTTTCTATTTCATCGAACAGAACGACAGAGTAGGGTTTACGCCGTACGGCCTCGGTGAGCTGACCTCCTTGATCATAGCCAACATATCCCGGAGGGGCTCCTACTAATCGCGATACGGAATGTTTTTCCATATATTCAGACATATCTATGCGTATTAAATTGTCTTCGGAATCAAACAAAGCCTCGCTCAAGGTTTTTGCTAGCTCCGTTTTGCCCACTCCGGTAGGACCTAAAAAGATAAAGGAACCTATGGGGCGTCGCGGATCTTTGATGTTAGCACGCGCCCTAATAATAGCATCGCTCACAGCTTGAATCGCCTCTTCTTGGCCTATAACCCTTTGGTGGAGGATACTTTCCAACTCAAGCAACTTTTCCCGCTCGCCTTTAGTTAGCTTTTCTATCGGAATACCTGTCCAACGGCTGATAACCTGGGCGATCTCAGTCTCTGTCACTACTTCGCGAAGTAAGCTTCTAGGTGTACTGCCTTCATTAGCTTCCGCTTCTTGGAGTTTTTTTTCTAGGTTTGGTAAGGTACCATGTCTCAGTTGAGCTGCTTTTTCAAGATCATAGCTTCGCTCTGCTTGCTGAATCTGTTGATTAATTTGCTCAATTTCTTGACGATACTTTTGGATTGATTTAATACCTTCTTTTTCTTGGCGATATTGTTCATGCATTGTTTGTACTTCGCTTCGAAGATCCTGTAAGTCCTTACGTAAAGCTTCCAGTCTTTGCTTACTGGCCTTATCTTTCTCTCTCTTAAGAGCGGCTTCTTCGATTTCAAGACGCATGAGGCTACGCTGTTTTTTATCTAGCTCTTCAGGTACGGAATCTATTTCTGTGCGAATCATGGCACTGCATTCATCGATGAGGTCGATGGCTTTATCTGGTAAAAAACGATCTGTAATATAGCGGTCGGATAGTGTTGCAGCAGCTACTATCGCATTATCTTGAATGGTTATACCATGAAATATTTCAAACCGTTCCCGTAGCCCCCGCAAAATAGAAATGGTGTCTTCTACACTAGGTTGGTTGACTAAGACGGTTTGGAACCTTCTTTCAAGAGCGGCATCGCTTTCGATGTATTTGCGATACTCACTGAGTGTTGTAGCACCAATGCAATGCAATTCACCCCTCGCTAGCATGGGTTTGAGCATGTTACCAGCATCAAGAGCGCCATCAGTCTTTCCTGCGCCAACAATAGTATGAAGTTCATCGATAAAAAGAATGATTTGACCATCGCTGTTTTTGATTTCTGTTAGGACCGATTTAAGGCGTTCTTCGAATTCTCCCCGAAACTTTGCCCCTGCAATTAAAGCTCCCATATCTAATGAAAAGATAGTGCGATCTTTCAGGTTTTCTGGGACATCACCATTTACAATTCTATGGGCTAAACCTTCGGCGATGGCAGTTTTACCAACACCAGGTTCACCAATAAGTACAGGGTTATTCTTAGATTTGCGACTAAGAATGCGAATCACCCGATTGATTTCTTGATCACGACCTATCACAGGATCTAGTTTTCCTTTTCGCACGGCTTCTACCAGATCGATTCCATACTGTTCTAAGGCTTCGTAGGTTGCTTCGGGGGTTTGACTGCGCACTGTTTGGTTGCCGCGAATCGCCGTAAGAACGCTTAAAAATTTTTCTTCTGTAATATTGAATTCGGAAAAAATTCGATTGATAGCTGCTGAGCTTGGGTTCTTTAACAATTCCAAAAATAGGTGTTCGACTGAAATATATTGATCTTTTAACGACTTAGCAATTTTTTCAGCAGAAACAATCAGTTGTGATAGTGCCTGGGAAATATATATTTTCTGGGGGTCATAGCCGCTACCAGAAATTCTTGGCATCTTATCCAGCTCTAATGTAATCATTTTATTGAATTGTTCAACTGGAATATTAAGTTTAGTCAATATTCGCTGACCAATACCTTTTTCTTGACTTGTGATAGCAGCTAGTAAGTGTTCGCCATCCACCTGGGAATGCCCGCGCTCAATAGCTAATGTTTGAGCCTCTTGCAGAGCTGCCTGCGTTTTTTCTGTAAGTCTATTGAAGTCCATTGATAACCTCCCTTTTCTTAACTAAGTTTGTGTCTTAAATTAGGAAAGTCAAGGGAGGTCCTAGGGGAGAGTGTTTATTTTACTTCAATGAGCTCGATGTCAAATTTTAGGGTTGTATCGGGGGGAATGACGCCACCCGCTCCTTGTTTACCATAGGCTAATTCTGGGGGAACGGTCAGAGTTCGTTTGCCTCCCACCTTCATGCCCACCACTCCTTGATCCCAACCTTTAATTACTCGTCCTTCACCCAAAACAAATGAAAATGGTTGGTTGCGGTCGACCGAGCTATCAAATTTTTTCCCATCTAAAAATGTACCTGTATAATGAACCACTACGGTTGCTCCCTTAGTAGCTTCGGTTCCTGTTCCTGTAACAGTATCTTCGACTTTTAATTCACTCATGGGTGTTTCCTTTTTTTCTGACTTATTCCCGAAAGTGCAAGACGTGGAAAGACATAATAAAAAAATAACGGTTAATAGCTTCATGGGAACTCCTGTAATATCAGTTGGATCTTATCGATACCAAACCTTTACATAATAAACCATGGAGATTTGTAAAGGTATTATCCAGCTCCTCAGGATGATCCTTTACATTTTGTCCTTTGCGAATCATCGCTAGGGCACATCCATGTATATATGACCAAGTTGCAAGGGTAGTATTACGGCTATCACTAGATTTTAGCTGATCCATACGGATAGCATCTTTCATAATGGTTTCGATAGCGGCAAAGGTGCTATCACCAGCTTTTTTCAAACCCTCTGGTAGCTTTGTATCGATATACTCTTTAGGATTAAACATAAGCTGAATGAGTTCGGGTTGTTCATACGCCATGGTTAGGTAGGTTTTGCAGGTTTGAAAAAGCCTTTCCTCAAATGAATCGTAGAAATGTGTCGTTTTTTGAATGCGGAATGTCAATTCATCAAAACCTAACTTTGCTAGCTCCTCTAGCAGAGACTCCATGTTGGGAAATATGTTCTCTATCCCGCTTTTTGCAGTTACCCTATCGAGATCCAAGCTTTTAATACCAAAGTGTTTTAGATCATCAAGGGCAGCCTTCAGAGCCACTCCCTTGGGTGATTGCTCTGCAATTGTCGTCAACTTCATGGATGGAAACCTCATAAGTCAGTTGCTGGCTAGTAGGTGATGGCGGCTGCTGGTTTATTCCCTAATATTGTATCAATTTCAGCCATGAGTTCTTCGGTAATATTGCCAAGAACTCTAAGACTCTCTAAATTATGTAGTAGTTGCTCTTTCCGAGAAGCTCCCATGATTACTGTACTGGCATGGGGGTTTTTGAGGCACCACGCTATGGCAAGCTGAACCATATCTATTTTGTTGTCTAAGCAGTAAGTGGATAATCTTTTTACTTTTTTTAAGTTTTCCTGACCTTCCTCAGATTCGATGTTTGCTTTGAGCCACTCTAAGTTAGGCAAACTTAAGCGTGACCCTGTTGGAATGCCATCATTATATTTACCCGTTAAGAGTCCAGAGGCTAGGGGCGACCAGATGGTGGTTCCCAAGCCGATAGCTTCGTACAGAGGAAGGTATTCAGATTCCATGCGCTCCCGGACGAGCATATTGTATTGTGGCTGCTCCATGGTGGGAGGAGTTAAGTTATATTGGCGTGCTACACTATAGGCTTCCGTAATTTGTTGGGCTGACCATTCGGAAGTTCCCCAATACAGTACTTTACCTTGATCAACTAAAACACTCATAGCCCTTACTGTTTCTTCTATGGGAGTCTGATGGTCAGGTCGATGACAAAAAAACATGTCTAAGTAGTCGAGCTGTAGGCGTTTCAATGCATCGTGGCAGGCGTCATGGACATGCTTACGGCTTAAGCCACGTTGGGTTGGTTTATCCCCACCCCAAAAAACCTTACTGGAAACTAAGTAGGAGTCGCGGCTCCAGCTTAGTTCTTTTAACGCTTTACCCATAATAATTTCCGATTGACCACCGGCATATACCTCAGCGTTATCGAAAAAATTCACCCCATGCTCATAGGCTGTACCCATCATGTCCACGGCCATAGATAGATCTACCTGATTATGAAAAGTAACCCAAGATCCAAAAGAAAGACTACTCACTTTTAACCCAGAGCGTCCCAACCGTCTGTATTCCATAACTTTCTCCCAATGTTTCTGTTGGCGATATTTCAACGCTTTTATTCTGGCAGTTTGCTAAACTTCTATAAAGCCTTAAATGTGAGGAGAGTATATGATGGAAGGGGAAAACAAATCCTATCGCGCCGGTGAAGTCATTTTCAATCAAGGAGAAAAAGGGGGATCTTTTTTAATAATCGAATCTGGCTCTGTAGAAGTTTACCAGGAGTCAATGAGCGGCAAGGTTCCCTTGGTCTGCCTGGGACCAGGAGAAGTTCTGGGTTTGCTAACATTTTACGACGAGCGCCCTCGCATGGCCTCCGCGAGGGCTCGTACTGATACGACAGGAAAGTTGATCTGTAAGGAAGGTCGTGTATCGCCAAAAATTCCAAGTTGGGTGAACATCTTGCTGCGGGAATTTGCAGTACGCTTGGATCAGGTAAACTCCTTGTATTCCCGTACCGTTAATACCAATCGTAGTCTATCAAACCAGATTTTCGACAACCTTTTTATTTCTTCTCAAGTTGCAGCTCTGGTATGTGAGCTGGCGGAGACTCAGGCGTATAGTTTGGACAATGGTAGGTCGGTATTACTAATAGAGCCCATGATCGAAAAAGTACAGGAACTCCTAGGATATAAAAAGGAAGAAATATTAGACGTATTTCATGTGTTTTGCCAACAAGGATTGCTAAAAAAAGAGATCGAACCTGATCACAACAAAGAGGTGATATCGTTGGAAGGGGCTAAGAGGCTTAATTGGTATACTTCATTCGTACGGATGTCTCGCTCTGGAAAAGTTAAAAAAATGATCGACCAAAAACCACCCTATAAGGACCGGCGGGTACTGATAGGATTACGCGAATTTGCAGCTAAGAAGGGGTTCAACATTACAGAAACGGTTTATATTCCCCTAGAGGTTCTGGTAAACGAGTACGAAAAAGAGTGCAAAATGCCCTTATCAAGTATGGCCATCGAAAGCGGGATACGTTTAGGACTACTGGAGAAGCTTAAAAAGGATAGCGTCGAATGTTTAGTCTTTCATCCTCAAAACTTAGTGAGGACTATTGTCGCTCTCAATGTGATTCATCAATTGAAAAAACACCCTGAAGCCCGTTCTCAGTCTCCTGATTGAATCAGCTAGAGGAAGACAAGGACACAAGATCTTGCCTTGATTTAGATTTAAGTCTAATGTAAGCGCCTTCGAAGTATTGTTATTAGCTTAAGAAGGCCTGTTTACGATGAATAAGATTATAGTTACATTGCTAACCCTTTCGTCCTTAGCCCTAAATGCGCAGGGAAGAGATCCCAACTGTGACCGGGTTGGTGGCCAAGTGGTCTTTATTGATATGCTTTACGGCTTAAGTATTGGTGCGGTATTTTCAGGTCTCATTCTGGTAGCTTCGGAAGATAAAGATAGGGTGGGGAGAAAAATTGCAACGGGAAGTTTGCTGGGTGCCACCGCTGGTATGGGCTTGGGTATGTACGAACTGGTCCAAAGAAGATGCCAATATTCCCAGGTCAAAAATACTTGGTCACAGCCAAAACTAGTGTACCTAAAGGGGCAGGTTGGACTGAGCCTTTCCTACAATTTCTGAAAATTTTGTGCCTCAAGCTCTGCTAGTGCCGCAATATCTTCACGGCCCTTTTCACAGTCCCACGGGCAGTTCAGCCACTCATGGATGATTTCAATCATGCGTTCAGAACTCATCAGTCGGTTCGATAAACAGATCACATTGGCATGATTCCAGGTGCGCGCTCCACGGGCTGTTTCAGGGTCAGTGCAGAGGGCTGCGCGAATCCCCGGAAATTTATTGGCAGCTAGGGAAGCGCCAGTTCCCGTCCAACAGAAGAAAATGCCTTCTTGGCAATTATGGTTCATGATAGCGCGACAGGCTGCACTACAGGCTGCCACCCAACTATGGGATTTTTGGTCTTGAAAACTGCCAAATCCTTGCCAGCTGATACCGTTACTCTCGAGATAAGAAAGTAAGTCATTATGTATGATATAGGGTTCATCGCTGCATAAAGCTATCTTCATCAAACTTCTCCAGGAAACCCGGTCTCTTTAGGGCCGGGAGGAATGGAGAAGTCCTGCGGCGAGCATCGAAT